>CAMDVZ010000141.1 GCA_945878895.1 Caenispirillum bisanense
GGGGGCGTGTTTCAACCCCGACGCCGCGTGATGAACTCCCCCCACCCCGACCCTCCCCCACAAGGGGGGAGGGAGCAAAAGCAGGCAGATTTCACCCTATCCTAGCGCCTATGGGGCGGAAGGGGGTGGTTGTCGATACGTGGGCGAGGCCGATGGGATGAAGAAAGCGCTGCCACGCATGAACTTCTCGCCAACACGGCCAATCTTCCAGGACTGCGTGCTTGGCCGCGAACCACCCCCTTCCGCCCTTCGGGCACCTTCCCCCGCCTCAGGGCCGCTAGCGGCCCGGGGGGGAAGGGAAGAAGTCGCTGCGGCACAATGCGTTTTCAACGCCGACAGACATGTGTAGATGCCCTAGCGCGAAGGCGGGGAGAAGGTGGCGCGCAGCGCCGGATGAGGGGCTTCGCGGCCTGGCAAGCGGCACGTTCTCCCGAGAGGCGACGAGGTCGTGGCGAGGTCGCGAAGCCCCTCATCCGCCCTTCGGGCACCTTCTCCCCCCATCCGGGGGGAGAAGGGAAGAGTTGTTGCGGCGCGTCGCTTCTTCGCCGCGCTCAGTTCAGCTTGACGTCGGCGTCCTTGACGACCTTGGCCCATTTCTCGATCTCGGAGCGGATGCGTTTGGCGAAATCGGCCGGGCTCTCGCCGCCGGGCGAGGCGACCTGCTCTTTCCAGATCTTGACCATGTCGGGCAGCGCGAGCGCCTTTTTCGTTTCCGCGTAAATGCGGTCGAGGATCGGTTGCGGCGTGCCGGCGATGCCCCACATTCCGTACCAGGTCGACACTTCCCAGCCCGGCGCGCCGGCTTCGGCGCCAGTCGGGATGGTCGGGAATTCCGACAGGCGTTCCTTCGTGGCGACCGCCAGGCCCTTCAGCTTGCCGGCCCGGATCTGGGTCGAGGACGTGCCCATGCCGTCGAACATCATGTCGACCTGGCCGGCCAGCAGATCCTGCATGGCGGGACCGGCGCCGCGGAAAGGAACGTGGGTGAGATCGGTCTTGGTGATCAGCTTGAACAGTTCGCCCGCGAGGTGATGGGCGGTGCCGGCGCCAGGCGAGGCGAAATTGACCTTGCCGGGATTCTTTTTCGCGTACTCGACGAAGGCCGCCAGCGTGTCGACCGGCAGGCGTTGCGGATTGATCGACACGACCTGGGGCACCAGCGCCAGCATGGTGATCGGCACGAAGGCCTTTTCGAGATCGTAGTCGAGGGTCTTGTAGATATTGGGCGCGATGGTGTGGTGCACGGCGCCAATGAAGAAGGTGTAGCCGTCCGGTTTCAGCTTGGCGGCCTGCGAGGCGCCGACCGTGCCGCCGGCACCACCCTTGTTGTCGACCAGCACCTGCTGGCCCAACGCCTCGCTCAGCTTGCCCGCCAGCGGCCGCGCGAAGGTATCGGTGCCGCCGCCGGCCGGGAAGGGATTGAGGAAGGTGATCGGCTTCTCGGGCCAGGCCGGCTGGGCGCGCAGGATCGCGGGCGTCGCGACCAGGGCGGCGGCGCCGGCGGCGAGGGCCCGGCGGGTGAGGCGTGTGTTGTTCGTCATGGCGTAGCGCTCCCAGGCGTTTTTCGTTGTTTCAGGACGGCGATCCGGGCGCTGCCGCCCGCAATTCCTCCAGCACCGCCTCGCATTTGTGGGCGAGGTGTTCTTCCAGCAGCCAGCGCATGCGCGGCCCGTCGCGGTCCCGCAGCGCCGCCAGCATGTCGGCGTGCTCGGCCACGGCGCGGTTCCATTTGGCGAGGTTGAAGTTGGAACGGAACCGCCAGGCGTGCAGGCGGTCGTTGAGGGCGGCGTGGGTGCGGGTCAGCACCGGATTGGCCGCGGCGTCGGCGATGCGTTCGTGGATGGCGCGGTTGAGACGGTAATAGGCGGGCAGGTCGGCGCGCGCGTGGGCGGCCTCCATCTCTGCCTGCATGGCCGCGATTACCGACAGGCGGTAGGGCGTCATGTTGCGGCAGGCCAGCTCGCCGGCCAGTCCCTCGAGCGCGCCCAGCACCTGGAACGTAGCGGCGATGTCGGCGGCCGACAGCTGGACGACCTGGGCGCCGCGGTTGGGCGTGAGCTTGACCAGCTCGTCGGCCGCCAGCGCCCGCAACGCCTCGCGCAGTGGGGTGCGGGAAATGCCGAGCTGGTCGCACAGCTCGCGCTCGTTGAGCCTTGCGCCGGGGGCGAGCGTGCCCTCGACGATCATCTCGCGCAGCCGCGCGGCGACCGCCTCGTGCAAGGCGGAACGGCCGATCAGGGCGGAGGCGCTATCCATCGACCGGAAAGGGCATGCTGGAAGGGGTCCAGGGCGTTGAGACGGAAAGGCTTTCTGGCATAATGTATACAAGGCGTGAAGCGGAATATCGGGCCGTCCGGCGTTCGTGGCGACCGCACCGATCGCCGGACCGCCCCGTTGGGCCGGCGGCGGGCGCTGGACTCGTTCTGGCATAATGTATACAAATCCGGAACCGCCAGCCGCGCCCGACCGGAGTCTCGCCATGCCACGCCTCAATGCACACCCCAGCGGTCGCCATTTCCTCCAGATTCCGGGCCCCACCAACGTCCCCGACCGCATTCTGCGCGCGATGGACAACGCCACCATCGACCACCGCGGGCCGGAATTCCAGGCCCTGGCGAAGAAGGTGCTGGCCGACATCCGCAAGGTGTTCCGCACCACACAGCCCGTCGTGATCTACCCGTCCTCGGGCACCGGGGCGTGGGAAGCAGCGCTCGTGAACACGCTGTCGCCCGGCGATCGTGTCCTGATGGTCGAAACCGGTCATTTCGCGACGCTGTGGAACCGGCTGGCGACCCGTGTCGGGCTGCAAACCACCCTGATTCCCGGCGACTGGCGCCACGGCGTCGATCCCGCCACCATCGAGGCCGCCCTGCGCGCGGACAAGGCACTAACCATCAAGGCGGTTTGCGTCGTCCACAGCGAGACCTCGACCGGCGTCGTCTCCAATATCCCGGCCGTACGCAAGGCGATCGACGCGGCTGGCCACCCCGCCCTGCTGCTGGTCGACGCGGTGTCCTCGCTGGGCTCGCTGGAGTACCGCCACGACGCGTGGGGCGTCGACGTCACCGTCACCGGTTCCCAGAAGAGCCTGATGCTGCCGCCGGGCCTCGGCTTCAACGCCATCGGCCCGAGGGCGCTGGAAGCCGCGAAAACCTCGAAAACCCCGAAATCCTACTGGGCGTGGGACGAGATGCTGGCCGCCAACGCGAACGGCTGGTTCCCCTCGACGCCCGCGACCGGCCTGCTCTATGGCCTGTCGGAAGCCTGCGACATGCTGCTGGAGGAAGGCCTCGACGCCGTCGCCGCCCGCCACCATCGCTTCGGCGAGGCCACCCGGCGCGCCATCGCGGCCTGGGGACTGGAATTGCTGGCCGCCAACCCGGCCGAACAGGGCGACATCCTGAGCGCCATCGTGATGCCCGCCGGCCACGACGCCGACGCCTTCCGCAAGGTGGTGCTGGAAAACTTCAACATGTCGCTCGGCCAGGGCCTCTCGAAGGTCGCGGGCAAGGTGTTCCGGATCGGCCATCTCGGCGATTTCAACGACCTGTCGCTGATGGGCACCCTGTGCGGCGTCGAGATGGGCCTCGGCCTCGCCGGCGTGCCGCACCGGGCCGGCGGCGCCCAGGCGGCGATGGAATACCTCAAAACCGCCATCGCTCCGGGACTGAAGGCGGCAGCGGAATAGGCGGGGCGGGAATTTTACCCGGATGAAATTCAGGCCGAATTTCACGGCCCTGATTCCCTGGCCGGTTTGCCGTTTCAGGACCGCAAATCGGCCGACCGCACCCGGAACACGCCCTTGATGCAGCCGGGATCGACCACGGCGATCTGGATATGGGTCTTTTCGGAGATCTGCGTGCCGGGATAGAGACCGCCACCCTCGATGAAAACGCCGCGGACCGTCTGCACGGCAGGCTCGTTCCCGACCCGGCGCATGTAGTGCGCGTGGTTGATGACGGCACAATCCAGGCGTCGCAGCGGCAAGTCCGGCGAGTTGCGGGGCAGCGGGCGTCCGGACATTTCCGCCAGGGTTTCGAGCGAGCCATGGGCCCGCTTGACGGAAGCAAGTCCGGCCTGGGTCGTGAGGTCGAGACACAGGCCCAGATCGATCACGGCGCCAACCACGGCGGGACCGCTACGGTCCGTCCCGGCGCCGCGCCGTCGGCGAATCATCTCTTTTGCGTAGGCCAATCCACGCACGGGATTCGCTCCCCAGAAATAGATGCCCGAGCCAAGCCAGTCGTAGTCGTTGCGGCTGATCCTGAACGCCGCCCCGCGCAGCAGTTTCTCGGCCACGACCTTCGTGCACCCGTGGTAGCCGAGGATAAATCCCGCTGCCAGCCGGTGCATGGATCACTCTCCTTTGCGCGCCCGGTACATTGGGGCCAGTTCGCCCTTCTTGTCGAGAAAACCCGATTCGATCAGAAACCTGGTCGCCGATTCCCTGGTCCGCGCTTCTCGCGCGGTGATTTCCGTGACGGACTTGTCGAACGCGCGAGCGTCGGCCATCGAGATCGTGCGGGGTCCACCCGGCGTGGGCGGCGGTTTGGTCGCGGCTTTGCGGGGCATGGCGCGTCTCCTTCGCGGGGCGATCCTATCACGCCGGACGGGACGCGTGTACCGGTGCCGCCAGCGTCGTTTTCACCCACGACTGCAACGGCGCCAACCAGCGCATCCGCCGAAGGGACGGATCGGATCGGCGAACCCCGCGACGCCGTCGATCGGACCGTGATATCTCCGCCGTGGAGCAGGGCACGGGCGCGACCCGCGCGGCCCGGACGAAATTCCGACGTCTTTTCCGCGCCGCCTCTGCCTATATCTCGTAGGCACGCCATGTCGAACGGCTATGGATGCGATAGCCACATTCATAATTCATCACAACACATTGATATAGATCAGAAAAACAAGAGGTCAGCCGAAGGCGAACGGTGATTTTTCCTTCACGCCCGTGAAACTGTTCATGGCATAGTCTGCCTATACCGACGGTCGATACGGAACCCGGCACGTCGGGGGGAGAGCTTCGCATGACCGGACAGGACCGGCCCACGCGCGTCCTTATGTATAGTCACGACAGCTTCGGGCTGGGTCACCTCAGCCGCTGCCGGACGATCGCCAACGCGCTGGTGGAAGCCGACGAGGACGTGTCGGTGCTGATCATCTCGGGCTCGCCGATCATCGGCAGCTTCGATTTCCGCGCCCGGGTCGATTTCGTGCGCGTGCCCGGCGTGGTCAAGCGGTCGGACGGCGACTATCAGGCGCTGAATCTGAACATCGGCATCGAGCGCACGCTGGAAATGCGCGCCGCCCTGATCCGCGAGACCGCCGCGATCTACGATCCCGACCTGTTCATCGTCGACAAGGAGCCGCTTGGCCTGCGCGGCGAGGTCACCCGCACGCTCGAACTTCTGAAGGCGCGCGGCACGCTGCTGGTGCTGGGTCTGCGCGACGTGATGGACGAGCCGACCCTGCTGGCGCCGGAATGGAAGCGCAAGAAGGTCGTGCCGGCGCTGCGCGATCTCTACGACGACATCTGGGTCTATGGCCTGCCGCAGCTCAACGATCCGCTGGCCGGCATCGCGCTGCCCAAGTCGGTGCGGCGCAAGATCGTCTATACCGGCTATCTGCGCCGCGACCTGCCGCGCGAGGACGCCATGCCGGCCGAGGTGCGCGATCTCGACCGCCCCTAGATCCTCGTCACCGCCGGTGGTGGCGGCGACGGCGAAGGGCTGGTCGACTGGGTACTGCGTGCCTACGAGCACGACGCCAGCCAGCCCAACGCCGCGATAATCGTGTTCGGCCCCTTCATGGCGCCAGAGGCGCGCGAGGCGTTCCGCGTCCGCGCCGCCGCCATGCCGCGGGCGATCCGCACGCTGACCTTCGAGAACAACCTCGGCCCCCTGATGGCCAACGCCGCGGGCGTCGTGGCGATGGGCGGCTACAACACGTTCTGCGACATTCTCTCCTTCGACAAGCGGGCGTTGATCGTGCCGCGCACCAGGCCGCGGCTGGAGCAGTTCATCCGCGCCCAATGCGCCCGCGAGGTCGGCCTCGCCCACATGCTGCCCGAGGACGGCAAACGCGATCCGGCCCGGATGGCGACGGCGCTGCGTCAGCTGCCGCAGCAGGGCCTGCCGTCCGAAGTCGTGATTCCGGGCCTGCTCGATGGCCTGCCCAACGTCGCCAAACTGGTGGCCCGCCACCTGCGCCGCCGCCAGCGCGGCCTCGGCCCCCTGTCGGTGGTCGACGACGACGCCGAGGATCCACGCGACTTCGCCGTGACCGAGGCCGGCGCCGCCCATCTGCGCCGACCGGCGTGAGCGGCGTTGAGCCGGGGCGACACGCCCGCTAAAGATCGCCGCATGGAATCACCGTGGAGACCCGACCGCGCCGCGCGGCCCGGCCGGCCGAACGCGACGGATCGCGCCGGTGCGGCCGTGGCGACGCGAGAGCGTCCACGTGTCTTTCGCGTCTTTTTGTTCGCCGGCGGCAAAACGGGTCTTGTCGGAGATTTGACCGAAGGTCCGGCCTTCCGGCCAGGGCCGCCGACGCCGACCGGCGCAGACGTGCCCGGGCCGCGAAGCCCCGTAGGCGCCAGGATACAGCGAAAAGTGCCGTTTCTTGCTCCCTCCCCCCTTGTGGGGGAGGACTGGGGTGGGCGGAATTCACCATGCGGCATCGGGGTCGAACCACCCCCCACCCTAACGCTCCCCCACAAGGGGGGAGGGGACTTGAGGGGTCGAACCACGCCTAAGCCAGCGCCTATGCCGCGAAGCCCCGGGTCCGCCCTTCGGGCACCTTCTCCCCCGGGGCCGCCGACGACCCCCGAGAAGACGCCGAGGTCTCGACACATCTCCGCCGGCGCCGGAAACGCATTGTGCCGCAGCTACTTCTTCCCTTCCCCCGCTGGCGGGGGAAGGGAAGAGCGCGCTGCGATACGGACACTTCCAGCCGCATGCCCGGTTATCGGAATGCGCGGGCGGCGTCGTGTCGCGACGGACATCGACGCGATGCGTCCCGGCATCGCGGTCGCGCGATGACCGAGCCGCGCGCCGCGCCGACCCTGGCGATCGTCCTGAAGGGCTATCCGCGGCTGTCGGAGACCTTCATCGCCCAGGAAATCGAGGGGCTGGAGAAACGTGGCTGGAACGCTATCCTCGTCTCGTTGCGGCGGCCGACGGACAAGCATCGTCACCCCGTCCACGACCGCATCCGGGCACCGCTCGCCTATCTGCCGGAGTATCTGTACCAGGAACCGCTGCGGGTGCTGCGCGGCTGGTGGCGGGCGCGACGGCTGCCGGGCTACGCCGCGGCACGGCGGCAATGGCTGCGCGACTGGTGGCGCGATCCGACCCCCAATCGCGGCCGGCGCTGGGGCCAGGCGCTGGTGCTGGCGGCCGAGCTGCCGGCCTCGGTCGGCCAGCTCTATGTCCACTTCCTCCACACGCCGGCCTCGGTCGCGCGCTACGCGGCCACGATACGCGGCCTGGCGTGGAGTGGTTCGGCGCACGCCAAGGACATCTGGACCACGCCCGACTGGGAGGTGCGCGAGAAGCTGGCGGACTGCCGCTGGCTGGTGACCTGCACGGCGACCGGCCGCGACCGGCTGGCGTCGCTGGCGCCGCGCGCCGACACCGTCGATCTGGTCTATCACGGGCTCGATCTGTCGAACCTGCCCGCACCACGCCGGCTCGCCTCGACGCGCGACGGCAGCGACGCCGCCGATCCGGTCGTGATCGTGTCGGTCGGCCGCCGGGTCGAGAAGAAGGGTTACGAGGACACGCTGGTGGCCTTGTCGAAACTGCCGCGCGAGCTGCACTGGCGGTTCGAGCACATCGGTGGCGGCGCGCTTGGCGACACGTTGAAGGCGATGGCGACGCGGCTCGGCATCGCCGGGCGCTGCGTCTGGCACGGTGCCCAGCCGCAAGCCTCGGTGTTCGACGCCTATGCCCGCGCCGACCTGTTCGTGCTCGCCAGCAAGATCGCCGGCGACGGCGATCGCGACGGCCTGCCCAACGTGCTGATGGAAGCCCAGAGCCGGGGCCTCGCCTGCCTGGCGACGCGCGTGGCGGCGATCCCCGAGCTGATCCGCGATGGCGAGAGCGGCGTGCTGGTGCCGCCCGGCGATCCCGACAACCTGGCGCTGGCCCTCGAACGCCTGATCCGCGACGCGCCCGGACGCGAGCGCCTCGCCGTGGCGGGACAAGCCGTCGTGCGTGCCAGCTTCTCCTTCTCGGCAGGCGTCGACGCCATCGCCGCGAAACTGACGGCAACGGTGGCGCGATGAGCGGCAGGCCGATGCGGGTGGCTTTCCACACGCCGCTCAAGCCGGTCGATCATCCGGTGCCATCGGGCGACCGGCAGGTCGGGCGCGGGCTGGTCGACGTGTTCACGCGGCTGGGCCATGCCGTCGTGGCGCTGGATTCCGATCCTGCCGGACTGGGCTGCCTGGCGCTGCCCGAGGATCTGCCGCGTCGCCGCGACGGGGCCATCGCGCGCGCCGACCGGTTGATCGCGGCATGGCGCGGCGGTGGACGGGCCAGCGAGGAGGGCCGCGATCTTGGCTCGCCGCCCGACCTCTGGCTGACCTATCATCTCTGGTACAAGAAGCCGGACTGGATCGGCCCGCGGGTGGCGCGCGCGCTCGGCATTCCCTACGTGGTCGCCGAGGCCTCCTACGCGCCCAAGCGAGCCGGCGGCCCATGGGACATCGGCCATCGCGCCACCGCCGAGGCGGTGCGCGCGGCCGACCTCGTGCTGACGCTCAATCCCGACGACGCGGCGTGCCTCGCCCCGCTGCTGGTCGAGCCGGGGCGCAACGTCGTGCTGCCGCCCTTCCTCGACATCGCGCCCTTCGCCGCCGCGGCAGAGGATCGTGATCGCCATCGCGCCCTGGTCCGGACGCGCTTCGGCTGGCGCGACGACGTACCCATCCTGATCGTCGTGGCGATGATGCGCGCACCCGACAAGACCGCGTCCTACGCCTTGCTGGGGCGGGCGCTGGCGCGGCTGTCCGATCGCGATTGGCACCTGCTGGTGGTCGGCGACGGTGCGGCGCGCGGCGAGGTCGAGGCGATCCTGGCGCCGCTGGGCCAGCGCGTGGCCGGGGCCGGGGCGGTCGCGCCCAACGTGCTGCCGGCGCTGTACGCCTGCGCCGACCTCTACGTCTGGCCTGCCGTCAACGAGGCATTCGGAATCGGCTTGATGGAAGCGCAAGCCAGCGGCGTGCCGGTGATCGCGGGCCGCACGCGCGGCGTCCCGGCGGTGGTCGGCGACGGCGAGTCCGGATTGTTGCCGGCACTGGGCGACGTCGAGACTTTCGCCGCCGCCGTGCGCCTGGTGCTGGACGACGCGGGCCTTCGCGCGCGGCTGGCGGCCGGCGCGTCCGATCGCGCCGCGCGCCTGCACGGCCTCGACGCCGCCACTCGGAATATCGGTGCGGCGCTTCGGGGCATGCTCGCCCGTCGCGCCCGGGAGCGCGCCGCGTGAGCGCCCGGATTGCCTTCCTGCGCCACGGCCCGACCGACTGGAACGCCCAGCATCGTTTGCAGGGCGCCACCGACATCGGTCTCAGCGATGCCGGCCGGCTGGCCGTGGCAAACTGGACCCTGCCCGAGCCGATGGCGGGCTGGCCGCGCCATACCAGCCCGCTCGGACGCGCGCTCGAAACCGCGGCGCTGATCGAACCGGTCGCGAAATTCCATGCCGTCGACGCGTTGCGCGAGATGGGTTTCGGAGCGTGGGAAGGACAAACGCTCGATGCGTTGCGGCGCGACGATCCGGAAGGCTTGCGCCGCAGCGAATCGCTTGGCCTCGACATGACGCCGCCCGGCGGCGAAAGCCCGCGCGCGGTGATGACCCGCCTGGCGCCGTGGCTGCGCGAGGTCGCGGCCGACGGCGTCGACATCGTCGCGATCGCCCACAAGGGGATCGTTCGCGTGGCGCTGGCGATGGCGACCGGCTGGGACATGAAGAGCCGCCAGCCCCTGAAGCTCGACTGGCGCGCCCTGCACGTCTTTCGCGTCGACGACGCGGGCACCCTGGCGGTCGACACGTTGAACGTGCCGCTGATCGGGGTCGGGCCATGACAGGCGAAGTCCGTTCCCGCACACTCTCATACCTTCCCCTGCCAACGGCGGGGGAAGGTGCCCGAAGGGCGGATGGGGGTGGCTGTCGATACGCGGACGATGCCGATGGAATGAAGAAGTGGCTGCCACGCAATAAGCTCTCGGTGACGCGGTCAATTTTCCGGGACTGCGTGCTTGACCACGAACCACCCCCTTCCGCCCTTCGGGCACCTTCCCCCGCCAGCGGGGGAAGGTGCCCAAAGGGCGGAAGGGGGTGGATCGCGGTCAAGCACGCGATCGCGGGAAATCGCCCATGTCGTCGAGAAGTGCCTGCGCGGCAGCGACGTTCTCATTTCAT
>CAMDVZ010000142.1 GCA_945878895.1 Caenispirillum bisanense
CTTCGAACGGTCCGGCCATCGCCGGGACACCGCCGCACAGGGCCAGCGCGACCAGCGCCAGGGCGAGAGCGTTGCGCACCGTCCATCCTCCCTCGTCGATCCCGGCATTCTACCCAATCGTGCCGACCGCGCGAAGCGCCGCCGGAACCCTGCCATGCAAGCGGTCGGCACGGTGGCGTGCCGGCACGTCGTTGGTTAACTTCCGCGCCGACCAGACGGAGAAATCGACCATGGCCGGCCCCCTTCTTTTCGAGCCCATCCAGCTGCGCGACGTGCGGCTGAAAAACCGCATCGTGGTGGCGCCGATGCACCAGTACGCGGCCAAGGAAGGTTTCGCGACCGACTGGCATCTGATGAACGCGGGCCGCTACGCCGCCGGCGGCGCCGGTCTGGTGATGATGGAGTCCACGAAAGTCGAGCGGCGCGGCTGCGGCACCGTCGGCGATCTTGGCTTGTGGGACGACAAGTTCATTCCCGGCCTCAGGCGCTGCGTCGATTTCATCAAGCAGCACGACGCGGTGCCGGCCATCCAGCTCGGCCACAGCGGCCGCAAGGCGCGTCGCTTCCGGCCCTGGGAAGGCGGCGCGCCGCTGAATGGACCGAACGACCCCGAGGTGTGGGACTGGCCGGGCTGGGAACTGGTGTCCTCGACAGGCGAGGCGTCGCCCGCCACCGATCCCACCCCGCGCGGCCTGAGCCGCGAGGAAATCCCCGAAGTGATCGAGCGCTGGGGCCAGGCCGCCCGGCGGGCACACGAGGCCGGCTTCGAGGTACTCGACGTGCATGGCGCGCACGGCTACCTGATCCACCAGTTCCTCTCGCCCTTCAGCAACAAGCGCAACGACGAGTATGGCGGCTCCGACCTCAACCGGATGCGGTTCTGCGTCGAGGTGATCGAGTCGGTGCGCGCCCACTGGCCCGCCAACAAGCCGCTGTTCCTGCGCCTGTCGGTCGAGGACGATTCCGGCTGGGGACCGGCCCAGAGCGTCGAACTCGCCAAGCTGGTGAAGCCCAAGGGCGTCGACGTGATCGATTGCAGTTCCGGCGGCATGCGCGGCTCGCCGGTCGTGAGCGCCGGTCCGGTCGGCTATGGCTACCAGGTCCCCTACGCCGACCGGTTGCGCAACGAAGCGGGCATCATGAGCATGGCAGTCGGCCTGATCGTGCACGCCGACCAGGCCGAGGCGATCCTCCAGGAAGGCCGCGCCGACCTGATCGCGCTGGCGCGCGAGCTGCTCTACAACCCGAACTGGCCGATGGACGCGGCGCAAAAGCTCGGCGTCGACAAGCAGTTCGCCTCCGTGCCCGCCGCGCAGGCCTACTGGCTCGCCAAACGCGCCCAGTCGGTCAAGACGATGGTACCGTCGACCTATCAGAAGACGATGGCCGGCTGAGGCGCGCGCGGGACCATCGTCCGCGCCCTCACGCAGCCACCGGCACCTCCTCGACGACGCGCGCGCCATGGGCGCGCTCGGCGACGGCGAGGTCGTAGGTACTCTGCAGGGTCTGCCAGAGCGCCGCGCCGGTGCCGAAATAGCGCCCCAGCCGCAACGCCGTTTCGGGCGTGATGGCGCGCTTGCCGTTGACGATGTCGACGATGCGGCCCGGCGGCACGCGCAACGCGCGCGCGAGCGCGTTCGACGACAGGCCCCGCGCCGTCATTTCGCGCTTCAGCGGGCGACCGGGATGGACCGGCGGCAGCGCGCCGTGGCTAGTGGTAGTCGACGATCTCGACATCGTAGGCGTCTCCGTCGTGGAAGCGAAAACACAAGCGCCACGGGCCGTTGATCGTCATCGCCCAACTGCCCGCCCGGCCGCCCTTGAGCTTTTGGAGCCCCGTGCTGCGCAACGCGCCCAGCGCCGCGAGCGAACCGGCGGCGTCGGGCACGGCGATCATGTCCGCCGCCGCCTCGACGTCGAGACCGGAGAAGCGGGACTTGCCGCTCTCGGCGAACCGACGTGTCGAGGCGTTTGCCCATGAACGTATCACGCCCGCAGTATAACGCGACGCGTATCACCACGCAATTCGCCGCCACGCGCCCGCGGCGCCGGGTCCGCCGGCATGGCCAAGGACGCCGAGCCGGGTCTTCGCGAGCCGCCCTCCCGCAACCGCCCGCTTGATCGGGCGCCCGGGTCCGCCGATATAGACTGCATGGACGCCTCGCCCCCGCCGCCCGCCCCGTCGGTCGATCACGACTCCTATCCCGATTCGTATCTGCGCCAGGTGCTGCGCGACACGAAGAGCATCGCCATGGTCGGTGCCTCGCCGAACTGGAACCGGCCAAGCTACTTCGCGATGAAGTACCTGCTCGACCACGGCTTCCGGGTCCACCCCGTCAATCCCGGCGCGATTGGCCAGGAGATTCTCGGCCAGAAGGTGCTCTCCTCGCTCGATAAGTTGCCGGAGAAAGTCGACATGGTCGACATCTTCCGCAATGCGACGGCCGCGGCGGGCATCGTCGAGGACGCCATCCGCGTCGGCGCGAAAATCGTCTGGATGCAGCTCACCGTGCGCAACGACGACGCGGCCCGACGCGCCGAGGCCGCCGGCCTGAGGGTCGTGATGAACCGCTGCCCCAAGATCGAGCACAGCCGCCTGATCGGCAAACTCGAGTGGCACGGCATCGCCAGCGGTGTCATCAGCAGCAAGAAGCGGAAGCTGTAGCGGCGAACCGACGGCGTTCGGTTTTACCCGGATAAAACTCGAGCGCTCCGCGCCCTCATCCGCGCAATCGATGCCCACCCAGCAGCGTCATGAAACGGCCCGCGGCCTCGATATCGCGGCGCAGGCGATCGAGGCGTCTGGTCTGCTCGGCGTCGGCGCCCCATTTCTCGATCTGGTACAGCGCGTCGAGCTCGGCGGCCTCGAACGCCGCGCCGGCGTCGAGACGACCGTCGGAGACCGCAAGTGCCAGCACCACCGACCCCATCCACTGGGTCAGGTTGGTCAATCCGGCCAGCGCCAGGTCGCCATGGGCATCGACCGCGGCGCGCACCGCGGCGAGCGCTTCCGGCGGCTGGCTCGCGAAGACAATTCCCGTGGCAACCGTCAATGTCGCGTCGTGGCGACGTGCCAGCCAGTCCAGCAGCGGCTGCCACGCGCGGGCCTGACGCTCGACCAGCGAGGGCGGCGCCTCGGCGCGGTAGCAGAGCAGGTCGGAGGCCGCATATCCGGCCGTGTCCTCGGTCACCTGGTCACGACGTTGCGGCACCCGCTCGACACCGGTCGCTGCCAGCCGCATCGTGGGCATGTTCGCGGGATTGATCTCCTTGCCGATCGGCAGGTCATCCCATTCCCCCGCGATCGCGCGCGCCAGTTCCAGCGTCGGCACCACGAGCGGCACGCCACCGGGCGTGCGGATCGGCTTGCCGTCCAGCCGCACGTCGAAGCCACCCTCGACCTCGGCGGTGTCGGTCTGTTTGTGAAATCGCTTCACGAGCCGGGCGTCCGGCAGAGGAACTCCATGCGGCGGCTTCCTTATCTCGGTGTGCGCGGAGGTCGGCGGGGGCGGTCGACCGGAATCACCGGTGGCGTCGGCAGCTGGTAGCGCATGGCCGGGCGCAATCCGTCGAGTTGGGCGAGCAGGCGCGTGCACGAGGCAGCCGGGCTGGCGGCCGGAGCGCCCGGTGCGGGGCGCGGGGCGCCGCCACCGATGGCCCCCACGAGACTGCCCACGCGGGTGCCCGGCGGGACCCCCGGCGGCATTTTGAGCGAACCCGGATCGGCCTCGCCCTGGGCGTTGCCGAGGTAACCCTTTACGCGCAACGGGATGGCGGCGGCCAGCAAGGCCGTTTCCTTTGGCTCGGGCCACAGCACCGCTTCGAGCTGCTCGTTGCGCAGATGCAGGAAGCCACCGCCGCCGACGGTGAATTTCGGCCCGTCCATCACGACCCGACGCAGATGGGCGACGCCGGTGGCGACTTCGAACCGGCCAGCCATGCAGTTGAGCGTTCCCGCCGGCATCAACCGCATCCAGTCCGGGCTCGCCAGCCCCCAGGCATTCGCGGGAATCGCGCCGGCACCCACGGCGAAATCGATCGCGCCGGTGGACACGCCCAACAGCTCGCGCTGGGACCGACCGGACCCACGAAGCCGCAGGTCGAGATCGATCGGCAGCTCCCTGAGCCCCTGCGGCGCGCCCAGCAGGCCGAAAATCTCGTCCAGCGGCACCCGCGCGGTGGAGACGTTGAGGGTCGCCGTGGGCACGTTGGGCGTGACGTCGATCTGCAGATCGAAGCCGGCCTGGCCACCGCCCAGGGTCGCTGCCGGCCGAACCACGAGGCGGCCATTGTTGACGCCGATGACCAGCGACAGGGCCTCCATCTTGACGCCGGCCCCGACAACGGCGTTGGCCTTGAATGTGATCGAGGCGTTCCAGCGTCGGATTATCTCCACGGGCAACTGGAACATCGGGACAACCCGCGTGTCGGCTGGCACCGAAACCGTGACCGGCGGCGTCGGTGGAGCCAGCGGGGCAATCCCCGGTCCGGCTGGCGCGGCCGCCGCGACCGTCGGCACGATGCGGGCCTTGAGGTCCTCGAGGTCGAGACGCTCGCTCGTCAGGTTGGTGACCAGCACCGGACGCCCGGACTTGTCGGTCCGGATCGTCACGTCGCCGCGCGCCACGCTGGTACCGACCCGCAATTCATTGATGTCCAGCCGCGTGGTCTGCCGCGGGTTGGTCATCTTGAGCGACAGCGAGAAAGGCGCGGTTTCCGGCAGCGGCACGCCCGTCAGCGGCGTCAGGATCGACAGCGAGCGGCCTTCCATGGCCGCGTTGACGGCGACGCCCTTGGACGTCGCGCTGCCGGTGACCGAGAGGGCACGGCCGCCGAGGCTTCCCTCCAGCTTGAGTTCGCCCGGCAAGCCACGCAGCCAGCCGTCGAATGAACCAGCACGCCCCTTGAGCGCGATGGGCTCGCTGCCGTTGAGGCTGCCGGCCGCATCGACGAGAAAGGCCCCGCCGGGCGAATTGGCCGTTCCCACGAACCGGTCGATGGCAACGACCATGGTCGGACGATCGGGCGATTCGCGCAGGGTGATCTGGGACTTCTCGACCTCGATCCGGTTGATCCAGGGCAGCGAGGCAGTGGTTTTCGTGCGCAGCGACTGACGTTCGCTGGGATGCGGCCCGGAGCCCTCGACCGGGGCGGTCATCTCGACGTTGCTGCGGCCCTCGGGATCGCGCTCGATCAGGATGTCGGCGCCATCGAGGTTGATGCGGCCGACACGGATCTCGCCAAGCAGGAGCGACACGAGATCCAGGTGCAGCACCACGCGCCGAACGCGGGCCATTTCCGGCCGGGTCCCACCGGGAGCGTTGGCCAGGGTGACGTTCTCGGCGATGGCCGAGGGCGACCAGGTAAAATTGATGCGCAGGGGCCCGCGCATCGCCAATTCGCGGCCGGTGGCGCGGCGAACCTGCTCGGCGATCTGGGCCTGATAGCGGCCAAGATCGCGGTTGCTGGCCCAGACGTAGAGCGCCAGTGGCGTCAGCACGAGTACCGCCACCACGATCCCAACGCCGATCAGCCAGCGCCTGATGCGTCCCATGCTCGCGCCCGTGCTAGCGGAATCCGCCGCCCTCGCGCGGCGGATCGAATCCGAAGGACGTCATCGTGGCGCGGAAATGCGGCGAGGGTTCGGCATAGAGCTTCAGCATGCCACCGGCCGGATTGGGCAAGGTCAGCCGCGCCGCATGCAGATGCAGTCCGCCGGCCCCTTCCAGCATGCCCTCGAACGCCTGCGCGCCGCCATACTTGCCATCGCCCAGGATCGGCGTGCCCATTTCTGCGCAGTGGACCCGTAGCTGATGCGTCCGCCCCGTCACTGGCCGCAACACCACCAACGTCAGCTTGCGCCCGGCCCGGTCGGCCACTTCGTAGTCGGTGACCGCCCGGTCGCCGTTCTTCTCGTCGACCACCATCTGCTCGCCGCCATGCCGGCCGGCCACCGTCTTGGCGAGCGCGAGATCGATCCGGCCCGAATCGGCCGGCGGCGCGCCCACCACGATGGCCCAGTACTCCTTGATCGTGTCGCGCTGGCGGAACGCATCCACCAGTTTCGCCGCCGCGGCCACGGTGCGGCCCAGCAACAACAGACCGCTGGTGTCCTTGTCGAGCCGATGCACGAGTCGTGGCCGTTCGCGCGCCTCGAACCGGAGATAGTCGAGCATGCCGTCGACATGCACCGCGGTACCGCTTCCGCCCTGCACGGCCAGCCCGGCGGGCTTGTTCAGGGCGATGACCAGCTTGTCGCGATGCACGACCGCATCCCGCAGATCGTCTCCCAGCCGCAATTCGGCGGGCGTCGGCAAATGCTCCGATGTCGTGCGGATTTTCGGCGCCGCCAGCTCGGCCGCCGGCAACGGCGGCACGCGCACGATCTGGCCAACCGCCAGCCGGTCGCCGGCCTTCACGCGCCCGCCATCGACCCTGACCTGACCGGTGCGCAGCAGCTTCTCCAGCCGGCCGTGCGAGAGCGTCGGATAGTGCCGCCGGAACCATCGGTCGACCCGCAGATCGCCGTCGTCGGCCTCGACCCGCACCGTCGCGACACCCGTCGCCACGCTGGCCTCGCTCACGTCGTCACCGTCCGTACCAGCCAGAAGCCGGCGACGGTTCCCGCCAGGCTGACCGCGACCGATCCCCCGACATAGAGCGCCGCGTCGGACCATGCGCCACGCTGAGCCAGCGTGACGGCATCGAGCGAAAACGCCGAAAAGGTCGTGAAGCCGCCCAGCACGCCCGTCACAAGGAAGTACCGCCATTCCGCCAGCCCCTGATGGGCCGCGAACAGACCCGCCAACAGTCCGATCGCCAGCCCGCCGAGGCCGTTCACGGTCATTGTTCCCCATGGAAACGCGGAACCGGTCAGGCGTGCCATCCGGTCGACGACGACGTACCGGCCAACCGACCCGAGAGCGCCACCCAGCGCGACGGCCAAAATCGTGTTCATGGCGGGAAACTATCGATGCCCCCTACCCGCCACAAGCTTCGCGGGACGAATCGGCTGCTCCTGCGCTATGAGTCGCGGATGATCGAGGCGCTGGATTTCGATACGCTGACGCCGGACGAACCGATTCGGATCCCGCCGGCGCGCCCGACGGCCCGTCTCTATCTTCCCCGGCCGCTTCCGCGGCCGGGTCGGTCATCCGCCGTCGTTATGCTCACCAGCAGCGCCGGCGTTCAGCATCACCGCGAACTATACTACGCCAGCGCATTGGCCGCCGCCGGCATCGCCGCCTGCGTGGTCGACAGCTTCCGTCCGCGCGGCGTGCGCTCGACCGTCGCCGATCAGTCGCTCGTGAGTGCCTTCCAGATGGAATGCGACGCCGTCGCGGCGTTGCGCCTGCTGCGCGCCCGCCCGGACATCGACCCCGCCCGGATCGCCGTCATGGGCGTCTCCAAGGGCGGCGTGGTCGCCGTCAATACCGCCATCTCGGTGCGCGCGCGCTGGCGCGGAGTAGGCGACGTGTTCGCCGCGCACGTCGCGATCTGCCCCGGCGCCGTTGCCCAGCACCGCGACGCCCGGACGACCGGCGCACCGCTGTTCATGATGCTGGCCGAGCACGACGACTACACGCCGGCCTCGTTCGCCATCGACTACGCGCAACGTTTGCGGGCGGCCGGCAACGACCGGATCAGGGTGAAGGTCTACAAGGCGCATCACGGTTGGGAATCGATCGGACCGGTCTACGCGATCCGCAACGCGCAGAACTATTCCCGCTGCCCGAACCTGATCGAGGACGACGGCACCCACTTCGTTCCCGCCGCCGGCCGGGCCATGTCGGAGGCCGACTACCGCTCCTGGGTCCGCGACAACGGTCTGCTCTTTATGGGCGCACACGCCGGTGGCGGCACCCAAGCCCTTCGGCACCGCGCCACCGGCGATATCCTGCGGTTCCTGGCGGAGTGTGGTTTCGGGCCGTGACCGGCGATGCCGTCAAGGCAATCGCGCGAAACTGCTCCGGGGCCAGGTCCGGGCCGGCTGCACGACCGCGAGGCATCGGAACATCGGTCTGGGACAAGCTCGCGGAGCATCTGGGTCGAAACCGTCGCTCATCCGATTATCCTCAAAAATAATTCATGGAAAAACAGTAAAAACATATTATGCTGTCTTAGAAAGATGCCCGCGCGCAGGAAGACCCCTGACAATGTTCAGCGAATTATGCACACCCATTGAATCAGGCGATCCCTTCGCCATCCCGGCCTCGTCCGGCCCGAGGGCGATCGCATCCAGCCATCGTCCCGCCGAAATGCGTCGAGCGTCCACTCGATTCAGCCATCCGTCCAGCCGTCGCGGGCCCCGTCCAGGCGAAATCGGCCGAATCCAGCCGAAATCGGCGCCATCCAGCCCAAACCGCCAAGAGGGGGGGTGTTGGCTGGACGGGCCGAACAAGGCGGTCTGCGGCCGCCACACAAGCCCCGGGACACGGCCCCTCTTTGGCGGACGCTCGCGCGACGCGTGGGGAACGAAAGCACCATCCATCCGGATACTAGGCGATGTCGTCGGCGTGCCTTTGCGACCGCACGTCGCGCACCTATAATGAGCGAACAGTCGGGGGAGTTGTTCGGTGGTTGGCAGGCTAGAAGGTTTGACGCGTCGCTGTCTGGCGACAGGCTTGGCCGTTGGTCTCGCCTTTCCGGCATCCGCCTATGACGAGAGCGCGACGCTGCGTGATCGCCTGCGCGCCGCGACGCAGAACGCCACCGAGATCGGCGCACCCTATGCCGCCGCACTGGGCAAGGCCTACACGGATCGCCAGCACGCGCCGATTTGGCTGCGCGAGGGCAAATCGACCGATCGCGCCAAGGCACTTCTGGCCGCGCTGAAGGGACTGTCGGAGGACGGCCTCGAACCGGAGGACTACGACGTCTCCGCCATCGAGAAGGCGCTGGCGGCAGGCGGTGCAGACGCCATCCGCGCCGATTATCTGCTGAGCCGCGCGCTGCTGCTGGCGGCGGCCGATCTGTCCACCGGCCGGGTCGACGCCAACGCGATCGACAAGGAAATGTCGCCCGTCCAGCGCCGTGCCGATCTGGCGGCGCTTGCCCAGCGAGGTCTCGGCGGCGACGATCCGAAGGCGTTTTTCGCGAGCCTCGCGCCGGCGACTCCGCAATACGCCGCACTGCGCAAGGCGCTGGCGACGTGGCGCACGCGGGCCGAGATCGATCGCCTGACGAAGATCCCCGACGGCGGCTTGCTGAAGCCGGGCACGATCGACGCGCGCGTGCCGCTGATCCGCAAGCGCCTGTCGGAGACCGAACTCGACGTTCCCCCAGCCACCGGCGCCGCGGACGTCTACGACCAGGGGCTGGTCGACGCGGTCAAACGCTTCCAGGAAGCCTACAATCTCAGCATCGACGGCGTGGTCGGACCACGCATGACGTCGGCTCTCAACATCTCCGCCCAGGACAAGCTGCAGCAGGTGATCGTCAATCTCGACCGCCGGCGGTGGGCGTCCGATCCCGGCCAGCGCCATGTCCGCATCAACGCGGCGGACTATTCGATGTACTTCGTCGACGCCGGCCAGATCGTGTTCCGCAGCAAGGTGATCGTTGGCACCGCCAAGGACCAGACGCCGGAGATTTCCAGCGTCATCAACTCGTTCCAGACCAATCCCTACTGGACCGTGCCCTCCTCGATCGCCGGCGAGGAATACCTGCCGATGCTGCGGCGCGACCCCTACGCCCTGCAGCGCAGTGGAATGAAGATCTTCGCGGACTGGTCCAGCAATACGGAACTCGACCCCGGCGCGGTCGACTGGTCGAGCATCAACCCGCGCGCCTTTCCCTACCGCATCCGCCAGGAGCCCGGCGGCGGCAATGCCCTGGGCTACATTTTCTTCCCGTTCCAGAACCGCTACGGCATCTACATGCACGACACCGCCAGCCGGTTCCTGTTCGGCGAAGGCAGCCGCAACTTCAGCCACGGCTGCATCCGACTGCAGAATCCGTTCGACTTCATCGAGCTGGCGACCAGGGGCGCGGGCGGCATCACCAAGGCCCGTGTGTCGGCGATCGCCAATTCGGGCCAGCAGGCGACGTTCAACTTCCCCGCGCCGGTCGGCATCCACGTCACCTACGAGACGGTGTTCGCCGACGACGAGGGTCGCATCCAGTTCCGCGAGGACATCTATGGGCGCGACCGCAAGGTCCATGCCGCGATGCGCCGCGCCCGCCGCCTCGAGCGCTGAAAGCCGGCCCTACTCCTCCGCGGCGCGCCGCTGGCGAAGCTTGCTCCAGTAGTCCAGCCGCTTGACGATCTCGCGCTCGAAACCGCGCTCGGCGGGTCGGTAGAGGGCGCGCCGCGCCATGCCGTCGGGGAAGTAGTTCTGGCCCGAGAAGCCATCCTCGGCGTCGTGGTCGTAGTCGTAGCCCTTGCCGTAGCCGAGGTCCTTCATCAGACGCGT
>CAMDVZ010000143.1 GCA_945878895.1 Caenispirillum bisanense
GGCCAGGTCGGCACGCATCAGCGCACGCGGCTTCCACGCGATGCAGTAGCCGCCTTCCTCTCGGCTATCGACGTGCCGCGCCATGCGGCTGATAGACGATTGGCGCGGCGTTCGGCCGTCAGGAAGGCCGAACCACAAATGCCTGCCACCGCGCTCTGTATGCACCGTGACGGTGGTCGGGACGTGCTCGCGGATCGCATCAAACCACGCGGCGACGTGCGGCCCTCGGTACTCGTCCAAGTCCAACACCGCGACGCCGGACGCCTCGCCGGTCGCGACGCCGATCAATCCAGCGTCATTGCGACCGAACAAGGCCCGAACCCTGTCAGGGTCGCGCGACGCGTTCTTGAACCCGTGCGCGGTGCACGGAGTCTTGTCGGACTTGCACGGGAACACCGCGAAGCCATGGCCGGCTAGCCACAGCGCGTCGTCGCTTAGGTCGCGCCGTTGCTCAACGTCGGGACTGCGACTAGAATGGGAGCTGTTCAGCGTGCCGCTTGAACGAACGTCCAAAGCCCCGGTTGCGCCCGCCAGCGCACCGGGGTTTTCCATGGCGGCCACCGATCAAGCCACATCGCTCGTGGACCGGCGGCGGCTAGACGTGAGCCAGTCGTCGAGGTCCGAAACGCGATAGCCGACCGACCGCGACGTCAGCTTGACGAAAACGGGTGGGTCGCCGCGAAGGCGACGCTTTGCGAGCGTGCTCGTGGACAAGCCGGTGATTTGCGCCGCCTCGGGAGGGCGGGCGATTCTGGAATTGTCAGACAAGGCTGGGGAAACCTTTCAGGTTGCCCCTCGCGAGAACACCGACCGAACGCCACGATAGGATGGCGGTGGACAAGTTGAAACGATCCAAATTCCGGGCCGTTCCTCTTGATACCGCCTGATGCCTGACGTAGCCTGTAGCAAGCGAATGCCACGTGCGTTCGTTCTGCTATCTCCCGAAAGGGCGATTGCTTGGGAACGGTCGGCGCGCGAACCGCCTCGAAAACGAACTCGCTCGCCGACCGGACTTCACATTCCAATTTCTTTGGTCCGCTTCGTCCATCACAGGATACCTGTAGATGTGCACAGGGCAATCTGGAAAACCGCCTTAATGTGTGTTGTGGTAGGATAGTCGCTCTAGCCGTTGAAACATTTAACGATTTCGCCCCGGAGAGGATTGGGCGGCAACCGTACAAAGACGTAAAGGTTGACGGTCGGCGATTTTATCGGTGGGCCTTTCGCAGCGGCACCACGTTCGCAGGCGGACGATTGACGATGTGATCGATCTCGCGGGCCAAGGTTTCGAGCGCGTGACGCTTGTCCGCCAAATAGTCGTGCCTGTCGTACACTCCGGCGACACCGCCGATCACATGGCCCAAGACGCGCTCGGCAATGTCGGGACGTACCCCCGCGCGAACCATGAGGGTCCGCGCCGTCCTGCGCAAGTCGTGTACCCTCCAGCCCGATGTGCCCGAACGTTCGTCGAGGCGGCGCTTGGCGGCGCTGAAACTCGACCACGGGCGCGAGCCGTCGAGGCTGAAAACGAATGGGCCGGCATGTGGCATTGCCTCGACAATGGCGCGGGCCGCGTCCGAAAGCGGAACGACGTTCGGGCGTCTCGTCTTGTAGCGCGCCGCCGGGACCGTCCAAGTTGCATTGTCAATTTCGCTCAATGTCGCTCGCGCCGCTTCCTCGCGCCGCTGGCCCGTCAACAGTAGGAACCGTGCCAGACGGGACATGGGATCGTTGTCGGCGGTTGCTGCCCAGACGGCGCGAATCTCGGCGTCAGTCAACACACGGTCGCGCGATACGCCGCCGCCGCGAGCCATGCCGGCCACGATGGGCGACCGGAAGCTTTCGTCTCGCGCCGCATGCCAGTTGAACAGCTTGCGGACAATCGCCAACACGTGGTCGGCCATCGCGGGACCGTTCGTCCCGGCGATGGAGTCCAGGAGCTTGGTTATGTCCTTCCGACCGATTTCCGAGACAGGCCGTTTGCCCAGCGTTGGCGCGACATAGACCCGCAGGATTCGCTCGTACTCGCCCCAACTCCGCAGCCGTTCGCGGGCGTACAGCGCAACGAAGCGTTCAGCCAGCGCGGACAGCGTGTCGGCCTTCCGCTCGCGTTCCATGGCCTCATGATGGGCCGTGGCGGCGCTTTCCGCGTATGGGTCGACGCCATGCGCCAGCTTACCGGCAAGTGCCTTTGCCTTGTCCCGCGCGGTGTCGACCGTGATCGATCCATACGATCCAATCGTCAGGCGACGAAGCCGGCCGGCGCGGCCTGCCGGCCATCGATACTGGAAAATGAAGCTGCGCGAAGCGGCGGGCGTGATTTTGATGCCGAAGCCGGCGATGGCGCCGTCCCACAGCACGAACGGCTTGTCTCGCGGCGTCGCCGCGTCAATCGTCCGCTTTGTGAGTTTGGAACGGTGGGTCACGATTCAGCTTTCACGCTCTATCAGCATGCACCTAGCATGCGCCACAACGGAAAGCCTGTCTATCTGCGGGAACCTTGGTATTCATGAAAATGCCGATATCATTGAAACTCTGGAGAAGCCAGCCGCCTTCGTCCTAGCCGATATCTCGGTTGCCCTATAACTACGAATCAGAAGGCTGGGAGTTCGAATCTCTTCGGGCGCGCCATTTTCTCCATGTAAATCAATGGACTAGGCAAGTTCTGGATACTTCCGGCCACGATGGCCGAGCCTGTCGCCCGGCGCTGGCGGCGCCTTGGACGTTGCGAATCCGCCGGTGCTGGCCAACACTCGCCCCGGCGACGCGAGCGGGGAAGCGGACAGTGTCGGGTCTTGCCGGATGACGGATCGAAGCGACGGGATCGTCGGCGCGACGGCGGCGCTGCTGGCGCGCGCGGTGGCGCGGCACCGGGAGGGCGACCTCGATTCGGCCGCCCGGCTCTACGAGAATTTACTCCGGGACGTCCCCGATCTGGCCGATGGCTGGGCGAACCTCGGCATGTTGCGGCGCCAACTCGGCCGGCTCGACGACGCGGAACGCTCGTGTCGTCGCGCGCTGGCGATCGACGGTGGCCACGCCAACGCGCTGAACAATCTCGGCATCGTCCTCGCGGCCCGTGGGCGGTACCCGGAAGCGATCGCGGCCTATCGGGCGGTCACCGCCCGACATCCCCGGTTTCACGAAGCGTGGTGCAATCTCGGGCTGTCGCTGTCGGCGGCCGGCCAACCGGGCGAAGCCGGCCGCGCCTTCGCAACGGCGCTGAAGATCGCGCCCGACTACACCGAGGCGCTGGTTCAGTTCGTCTTCCACAAGCTGCAGTGCTGCGACTGGGACGACCTCGACGGCGCGATCGGGGGTCTTTCCGCGGCAGTCGCGTCGGGTGCCGGGACGGTCAATCCCTTCGCGCTGCTGCCGGTCTGCCGCGATCCACGGGAATTGCTCCGGGCGGCGCGCGGTTTCTCGGCGCGGATCGCGCGATCGGTGGGCGGCGTCGGTCCGCCGACACCGACTCGATCGGCGGGCGTGAAGATCCGGATCGGCTACGTGTCGAGCGACTTCCACCGCCACGCGGTATCGACCCTGGCCGCCGAACTGTTCGAAGCCCACGACGGCGATCGTTTCGAGGTGACCGGCTACTCGCACGGTCCGGACATCGAGGACGCCATGCGCGGCCGCCTGCGCGGGGCCTTCGCCTGGTTCGTCGACATCGCGGGCATGGGTGCCGCCGAAGCCGTCGACACGATCCGGCGCGACGGCATCGACATCCTGGTCGACCTGAACGGCCACACGCGGGGCGCGCGCACCGAGCTGTTCGCGCGCCGCGCGGCGCCGATCCAGGTCAACTATCTCGGCTATCCCGGCACGATGGGAGCGGATTTCGTCGACTACGTCGTCGCCGACCACGTGGTGGCCCCGCCGGGTGCCGAAGCGGATTACAGCGAAAAGATCGTCCGCCTCGCCGGCTCCTATCAGCCCAACGACGGCGCGCGGCCGCTTCCGTCCGATCCGCCGCCGCGGTCCGGGCTGGGCTTGCCGGAGACAGGGTTCGTGTTCTGCTGCTTCAACCAGGCCTTCAAGATCACGCCCGACATGCTCGACACCTGGTTCCGGCTGCTGCGCGACGTGCCCGGCAGCGTGCTGTGGTTGCTCGCCTTCAACGCCGAGGCACCGGTCCGGCTGCGGGCGCTCGCCAAAGCCGCCGGCATCGATCCGTCGCGCCTGGTGTTCGCGCCCAATCTACCGGCCGACCGCCATCTCGCCCGCTTGCAGCGCGCCGATCTGGTCCTGGATACCCATCCCTATGGCGCCCACACGACCGCGAGCGACGCGCTGTGGGCGGGCGTGTCGGTGCTGACGATGGCGGGCGCGACGTTCCAGTCGCGGGTCGCGGCGAGTCTGCTGACGGCGCTGGGCGTCGGGGAGCCCGTCACCCGATCCCTGCCGGAATACCACGCGCTGGGACGCTCGCTGGCGACCGACCGGGGCAAGCTGGAGGATGTTCGTCGACGGATCGTGGCCGCGCGCTCGACCAGCGATCTCTTCTCGGGGCGGGCGATGGCACGCAAGCTCGAGGCGGCCTACGCGTTCATGTGGCGACGTCATTGCGCGGGCCAGGCTCCAGATCATTTCACCGTCGACCGCGATGGCCGGGTCGCCGTCGGTTCGGGTTCCGGAATCGGTTCGGGAGGCGTCGGTTCATGATCGGGAGTTCGGACGCGGCTGGTCGCCTCGACGACGTTCCCTTCGGCTCCGACGCAGCCAAGGCCCTGTTCGGTCTCGACCCGGCCGTCGCCTACTTCAACCATGGCGGTTTCGGCGTCACGCCACGCGCCGTCGCCGCCGGGCAGGTCCGCTGGCGGGAGCGGATCGAGGCCGACCCGACGACGTTCTTTTCGCCGCTCGGTCTTGCGCCGCTGTTGCGCGCCGGCGCCGACAGGGTCGCGGGCCGGTTCGGCGGGCAGGGCGGGGAATGGGGGTTCGTGCCCAATGTCACCGCCGGTCTCAATGCCGTGATCCAGGCGGTCGACTTGCGGCCCGGCGACGAAATCCTGCTGACCGATCATGGCTACAATGCCGTCCGCCAGGCGGCGCTGCACTGGACGTCGCGCGTCGGGGCGTCGGTGGCGACGGCGTCGCTGCCGTGGCCGGCGGTCGACGCCGATGCCGTGGTCGCCGCGATCGCGCGCGCGATCGGGCCGCGCACGCGTCTGGTGATCGTCGATCACGTCACGTCGCCGACCTCGCTTGCGCTGCCGGTCGAACGCATCGCAGCACTTTGTCGCGACGCCGGCGTGCCGCTGGTGGTCGACGGCGCCCACGCGCCGGGCCAGATCGAGCCGCTCGACGCGCCCGCCATCGGAGCCGACATCTATGTCGGCAACCTGCACAAATGGGCCTGGGTGCCGCGCGGCTGCGGCGTGCTGTGGGCGAGCGCGGCGTGGCGGGCGCGGCTGCATCCGACCGTGATCAGCCATGGCTACGGCCAGGGATTCGCGGCCGAGTTCGACTGGCAGGGCACCGCCGATCCGACGCCGGCCCTGTGTGTCGGCGCCGCTTTCGACTTCGCCGACTGGTGGGGACGCGAGCGGATCGATGCGTGGAACCGCGCCTTGCTCGACGAGGCCGTCGCGCATCTGGCCTCGGCGCTTGGCGTGAACGGCGCGCCGTCGGCGACCTTGCTCGCGCCCATGATGGCAACGCTGCCGCTGCCGACCGACGCAAGCGGCGTCGATGCGGCGCTCGCCCTGCGCCGGCGTCTGCTCGAACGCCACCGCTTGCTGGCCCAGATCGTGCCGTTCCGCGACCGGCTGTGGCTGCGGATTTGCGCGGCGCCCTATCTCGGCCGCGCCGACGTCGAAAGACTGGCGGCGGCGCTGCGCGAGTGCCTCGCCTAGAACAGCGTGTAGCCGCCGTCGATCACGAAGTCGCGGCCGGTGGTGTACTTCGTGGCGTCGCTGGCCAGATACACAGCCAGCGGGCCGAAATCGGCGCCGACGCCCCAGCGGCGCTGCGGGATGCGCGGCATCACGTTGCCGGCGAACTTGTCGTTGCCGAAGGCGTTGGCCGTCATCTCGGTCTCGATCCAGCCCGGCAGGATCGAATTGACGCTGATCTTGTAGCGCGCCAGTTCGACCGACAGCGCCCGCACCAGGGCGCAGACGCCGCCCTTGCTGGCGCCGTAATGGCTGCTGCGGGCCGCTCCCTCGATCGCCGCGGTGCTGGCGACCGCGACCAGCGAACCGCCTTCGCCGCGCGGCACCATGTGACGGGCCGCCGTGCGGAAAGTGAAGAACACGCCGTCGAGATTGACGCGCAGGACGCGACGCCATTCCTCGGCCGTCATGTCGAGAATGGCGCCCTTGCCGCGACCGGAAACGCCGGCGTTGGCGACGCAATTGTCGATCTTGCCCAGCACCTTCACGGCCTCCGCGAAGCCGGCTTCGACGGCCTGTTCGTCGCCGACATCGACCAGCTGGGCATGCACCTTGCGGCCGTGACGCTTCAGCTTCTCGCTCGCCGCGGCGTTCTTGGCGGCATTGGTGCCCCAGATGCAGACGTCCGCGCCGGCTTCCGCCATGGCGTCGGCCATGCCGAAGCCGATGCCGCCATTGCCGCCGGTGACCAAGGCCACCTTGCCGGTCAGATCGAAGCCCTTGTAGGCCATGGATTGTCGCTCCCTCGCAAATCAGGCGCGCACCCTACGATCCGCCGGGCGGCGCTGGCAAACCGCGCGGGTCCGGAGCGCCGGCCAGCGAAACGTCGCGAGCCGGCGCGGCCGCGTCAGTTCAGCGGCATGGTCTCGACCAGCACGATCTCGGCGTCTTCGGTGGCGACGATGGCGAGCGCGTCGACACCCTCGATCGCCACGCCGTCGCGCGTGTTCACCGCGACGCCGTTGACCGTGATCGCCCCGCGCGCCGGCACCAGATAGGCCGGCCGGCCATCGAGCGCGTGGGTGAGCGTGTCGCCGGCTTTCACCGTCGCGGCGTACAGCGCGCCGTCGGCGTGCAGCGGGATCGCGCCCTGGCCGTCGTGGCGGGCGAAACCCGATGCCAGCGGCACCAGCTTGCCGTCGCGGCCGCCGGTCGGGAAATCGCGCGTTTCCCAGCGTGGCGCCGCACCCTGCTTGTTGGGCAGCAGCCAGATCTGGAACAGCTCGGTCTCCTCGACCTCGCGATTGTACTCGGCGTGCACGATGCCGGTGCCGGCGCTCATGATCTGGATCTGTCCGGCGCCGGTGCGACCCTTGTTGCCGAGATTGTCCTCGTGGGTGATCGCGCCCTTCATCACGTAGGTGACGATCTCCATGTCGCGGTGGGGATGCGGATCGAAGCCGGTGCCGGGCGCGATGCGGTCGTTGTTCCAGACCCGCAACGCGCCCCAGTGCATGCGGTTGCGGTTCTGGTAGCCCGCGAAGCTGAAGTGGAAGTTGGCCTTCAGCCAGCCGTGGTCGGATTTGCCGAGGTTGGCGAAGGGGCGGATTTCGATCATCGGAGGCTCCACGAGCGAGGTTGGGGACGGGATGCGCCTGACATAGGCGGTTGCCTGCCACGATCAAGTTTCCGGAAGGTTACCGGCGACAGGCGCCGACGGCAGGGGTCGGACGGGGCCTGTCGCCAGCGTCGATTCGGGTTATACGTCGCCCGCTCGCGGTCCCTCGGGCGTTCGATCGGGACCGGCGCTATAAGGCAGGGTCGTGGTCGGCATCGACAATCCGGAGATAGTGCGTTGTCGTGCCCGGCCGGCGAAGCCCGTGGCTCGTCTGGCGACGCGCGTCCGCATGCACTCCTTGCCGTGATTGTCGGGGCCGTGATCGTCGGGCGCGATGGTGGCCAGCCGGCGACCGCGGCGTCCCTGCCATCGCTGGCTCTGGCGGTGTCGACGGGGCTGCACGTCGCCGCCGGTCTGATGGTCGCCTTCGCGGTCGGTACGCGACCACTCGACGGTCCGCCGGAGGTCGCGACGGTCGAGATCGTCGAGATCGCGGCCAGGTCCGCGCCATTGATCGATCCGGCGGCGATCGAGAGCGCCGCACCACCGCCGCCGGTCGACCTGAAACCGCCGGACATGCAGGCCGCGATTCCGCCACCACCGGAACCGCCGCCACCGCCCGACGCGATCTCGCCGGCGCCGGCCATGACGTTGCCGCCACCGGAACAGCCGCCGCCGGCGCCACGGTTCGATCCGCCGCCGCGTCCGCGCCCGCCTCAACCGGTCGCTCGTCCCGTCGCGCCGCCCGCGCCGCGCCCGGCCCCTGCTGCGACCGCCGCCGGTCCGGTATCGAACGACCCTGCCGCGCCAGCCGGCGTGCCGGTGGCGCCAGCCGCGAGTCGGTCGGGTCTGTCCGATCCCGCCTACGTTCAGCGCCTGCTCGGTGCTCTGGAACGCCATCGGGAGTATCCGCGCGCTGCTCGCGAGCGCGGCGATCAGGGGCGCTCGACGCTGCGTCTGGCGATCGCGGCGTCCGGCGCGTTGCTGGAAGTCCGGCTCGAACGGGGCAGCGGCCACGACGATCTCGACGAGGCGGCGTTGCGCATGGCGCGCCGCGCCGCGCCCTTTCCACCGTTGCCGCCCAGCCTCGGTGCCGAGCGCGCCACCTTCATCGTGCCGATCGTGTTCGCGCTGCGCTGAGGCCGCGAAGGTCGTTGACGATGAATTCTAATTAGATTTAGAATTATAGAATTCACGCCGCAGCCGCGATGCCGCCGCGCGGTGCCGGCGTCGCATCGGGAGCGTCGGCCATGCATGTCGGATTGGGACTTTCCTTCCAGAACCTGATTCCGGGCCAGACCGACAGCGAGGTCTACGCCAACGAACTCAAGCTGGCGGCCGCCGCCGAACCGTCCGGGTTCGACTCGGTGTGGACCCCCGAGCACCATTTCACCGACTATATGATGACGCCCAACGTCACGCAGTTCCTGTCGTGGGTGGCGGGGCGCACCAGCAGGGTGAAGCTCGGCACCATGGTGACGGTGCTGCCGTGGCACGATCCGCTGCGGGTGGCCGAGAATTTCGCGCTGCTCGACCAGCTGTCGGAAGGCCGCGCCATCCTCGGCATCGGGCGCGGCCTGGGTCGCGTCGAGTTCGACGCCTTCCGGGCCGAGATGGGCGAATCGCGCCGCCGCTTCACCGAGTATGCCGAGGCGATCATCGAGGGTCTCGAGAGCGGCGTCATGGAGTACGCGGGCGAGTTCTACAAACAGCCCAGGGTGAACATCCGGCCGCGCCCTCACGCCAGCTTCAAGGGCCGCACCTTCGCGTCAGCCATCTCGCCCTACTCGATCGACCTGATGGCCAGGATGGGCGTCGGCCTGATGGTGATCGCGCAGAAGCCGTGGGAGATGGTGAAGGCCGAGCTCGACGGCTACCGCAAGCGCTTCCGCGAGATCAACCGGGTCAAGGCGCCTAAGCCGGTGCTCAACGTGTTCGTGGCGGTCGACGAGAATCCCGCCGAGGCGCAGCGCATGCGCGACGTCTACCTGCAGCGCTACGCCCGCTCGACGGTCGAGCACTACGAGTTCGGCAATGTCGCTTTCGCGCAAATCGAGGGCTACGAGTATTACGGGGTCTGGCGCGCAACATCGAGAAGCACGGCGTCGACAAGTTCAACGGCTTCCTCGCCGATCTCCAGGTCTGGGGCACGCCCGACGAAGTCGCCGGGAAGCTGATCAAGTACGTCGACTATCTCGAGCCCGCGCGTTGCTGGTGATGCTGGGGTATGGCGGCATGCCGGCCGACGTGGCGCAGCGCAACTACGACCTGTTCGTCTCGAAGGTCATGCCGGCACTCAAGGCGCACGACGTCGGGGGCGACATCGGTGTCGTCCACGCCCCGCCGCAGGCCGACGCCGCCGACTGAGCAGCGAAGCTACCGCAGCAAAAAATCGCGCTGCCACAGCGATTTTTCCTTCTCCCCTCCTTCGAGCTAGGGTGTCTACACATCTCGCCCCCGCCGAGAAGGCGCTGTGGTGCAGCGACTTCTTCCCTTCCCCCGCTGGCGGGGGAAGGTGCCCGAAGGGCGGAAAGGGGTGGTTCGCGGTCAAGCACGCGATCGCGGGAAATCGGCCGTGTCGTCGAGAAGTGCCTGCGCGGCAGCGACGTTCTCATTTCATCAGCATCGTCCGCGTATCGACAGCCACCCCCTTCCGCCCCTTCGGGGCACCTTCCCCCGCCTCAGGGCCGAGAGCGGCCCGGGGGGAAGGGAAGAAGTCGCTGCGGCACAGTTCTTTTCGGCGCCAACAGACATGTATAGCTACCCTAGCACAAGGGGGGAGGGGGCAAAAGTAGAGCGATGCCGCGGTACAGGGCAATCGGGTGAAGGAAAGAGGTGACAAGGTCGAGAAGTGCTGAATCAGTGCGGCTCCTCTGGTAGCAAGAGGACGAACGCCGATGGCCCGATCGACCCGCGACAGCGACATTCACGCCGAGACGATCGTATTCCTGAGTCATTT
>CAMDVZ010000144.1 GCA_945878895.1 Caenispirillum bisanense
ATCGCCAACATCGTGCTGCACGGCACGTTCTACATGACCAACGCCTGCGGCAAGCGCTGGATCGCCGAGGGCCGCAAGGCCAGCGTGCTCAGCATCCTCACGACATGGGTGTGGACCGGCAGTCCCTTCGTCGTGCCCTCGGCGATGTCGAAGGCCGGCGTCGCCGTGATGACGCAAAGTCTGGCCGTCGAATGGGGCCGTCACGGCATCCGCCTCAACGCCATCGCGCCCGGCCCCTTCCCGACCGAAGGCGCCTGGGCGCGCCTGAGCCCCGAGGGAGACGGCGGTGCCGACCGCTACAAGACGCGCAATCCCATGGGACGCGTCGGCAAGATGAGCGAGCTCGCCAACATGGCCGCGTTCCTGATGTGCGAGGAGGTCGAGTACATCAGCGGCGAGATCGTCGCCATCGACGGCGCCATGGGCCTGATGGGCAACGGCACCTTCTCGCAGATGCTGTCGCACACCGAGGACGACTGGCGCCGCATCCGCGACACCATCCAGTCGACCAACGCGCAGGACCGCGCCAAGCGGGGCTAGGCGTCAGTCGCGGAAGTTCAGGTACTGGAGCGGCACCTCGATCTTCAGCGTCCTCACCAGCGCGATGGCCTCCTGGAGGTCGTCGCGCTTCTTGCCGACGATGCGCAGTTCGTCGCCCTGGATCGAGGTCTGGACCTTGAGTTTCGCCGCCTTGATCGCGGTAATGATGGTCTTGCCGACCTCGCGGTCGATGCCCTGCCTCACGTCAACGACCTGGCGGATCATGTTGCCGCTGGCCTTCTCGGGGTCCTTGAAGTCGAGTGCCCGCGCGTCGAGCTTGCGCCGCACCACGTGCGCCTTCAGCAGCTCGTGGACCTGGCGCATCTTCATGTCGTCGTCGGCCAGCAGCGTGATCGTGCCTTCCTTGTGCTCGATCGTGCACTTGCTGCCCTTGAAGTCGAAGCGCGTGCCGATTTCGCGACGCACGCCGTCGAGCGCGTTGTCGACCTCTGACAGCTCGGTTTTCGAGACGATGTCGAATGACGGCATGATTCCCTTCCGTCGACCACCCCTTCGCCGCTAGGCTCGCGGCGACCCGGAGGTCCTCCATGCGCGTGTTTATCGCCGGTCTCGGCACCGAAACCAACATGTTCGTGCCGTTTCCGACCGGCCGGAAGGCCTACGAGCTGTGGGGCGTCTTCCGCGGCGACGTGACGAAGCATCCGCCGACGTCGTTTTCGGGCCCGCTGCATGTCTGGCGCCGCAAGGCCGAGGCGCGCGGCTGGGAGGTCGTCGAAAGCCTCTGCACCTTCGCCGCGCCGGCCGGCGTCACGGTCCGGTCGGTCTACGAAGGATTCCGAGACGAGATCCTCGCCGACCTGCGCAAGGCGATGCCGGTCGACCTCGTCTTGCTCAACCTCCACGGCGCGATGGTCGCCGATGGCTACGACGATTGCGAAGGCGACCTGCTGGCGCGCGTCCGCGCCATCGTCGGACCGAAAGTGTCGGTGGGCGCCGAACTCGACCTTCACTGTCACCTGTCGCCGGCGATGGTCGACAACGCGACCGCGCTGGTGATCTACAAGGAATACCCGCACGTCGATCCGATGGACCGCGCCGCCGAATTGTTCGCGCTCTGCGCCGACGCCGCGGAGGGCAGAACGAAGCCGGTCATGGCGGTCTGGGACTGCCGCATGATGGGGGCCTACCGCACGCCGGTCGAACCGATCCGAAGCTTCGTCGACCGGCTGAAGGCGCTCGAGGGCAAGGACGGTATCCTGTCGGTTTCCTTCGCCCACGGGTTCGCCTTCGCCGACGTCGAGGATGTCGGCTCGCGCATGCTGGTCGTCGCCGACGGCGACCGGACCAGGGCCGCGGCACTAGCGGAGAGACTGGGCAAGGAACTGTTCGCCGCCCGCGAGGCGATGACCACGAAGTACCTGAGCCCGGCCCAGGCGCTCGAACGGGTCGCCGGTCACAACGAAGGCCCAGTCGTCCTCGCCGACCGCGCCGACAATCCCGGCAGCGGCGCACCGGGCGATTCGACGTTCATGCTCCAGGCGCTGGTCGAGCGGCCGATGATCCGCCCCGCCCTGTTCGGCGTCCTGTGGGACCCGATGGCTTTCGCCATCGTCGAGGAGGCCGGCGAAGGCGCGCGGCTGTCGGTGCGGCTGGGCGGCAAGTCGGGCAAGGTCAGCGGCGATCCGGTCGACCTGGTCGTCACCGTCAAACGCATCGTGCGCGACGCCACGCATCCCTACGGTCCGGTGATGGCGCCGCTCGGCGACATAGCGTGGCTGGCGACCGACGACGGGCTCGACGTGGCGATCAACACCCATCGCACCCAGACTTTCCACGCCGACGCCTTCCGCAATCTCGGCATCGAGCCGGAGAAGTACCGGACCATCGTCGTGAAGTCGGCGCAGCATTTCTACAACGGCTTCGCGCCCATCGCCAAAGAGACGCTCTACGTCGACACCCCCGGCGGCTCCTCGCCCGACTATTTCCGCCTGCCCTACACGAAACGGAAGACGCCGTTCTGGCCAAAGACGGCCGATCCCTTCGCGTGACCCGCGTCCTCGCCGATTTCCGGAGCCCACCATGAAAGTCTTCATCGCCTGCCTCGGCACCGAGACCAACACGTTCGTGCCCTTCCCGACCGGCCGGCGCAATTTCGAGTCCTTCGGGGTGCGCCACGGCGACGTCACGAAGTCGCCGCGCAACCTGTTCTCGGCGCCCCTGCATGTCTGGCGCGAGCGGGCCGAGGCGCGCGGCTGGGACGTCGTCGAAAGCCTGTTCGCCTTCGCCCAGCCGGCCGGCATCACGGTGCGGTCGGTCTACGAGGAGTACCGCGACGAAATTCTCTCGGACCTGCGCCAGGCGATGCCGGTCGACGTCGTGCTGATCAGCATGCATGGCGCGATGGTCGCCGACGGCTACGACGACTGCGAGGGCGATCTGCTCGCCCGCGCGCGCGCCATCGTGGGTCCCAACGCCGCGGTCGGCGGCGAGCTCGACCTGCACTGCCATCTGACGACGGCGATGATCGACAACGCGACCGCCCTGGTCACCTTCAAGGAATACCCCCACGTCGACACCGCCGAGCGCGCCGGGGAGCTGTTCGCGGTCTGCGCCGACGCAGCCGAAGGCAGGACGCGGCCCGTCATGGCGCTGCACGACTGCCGCATGGTCGGCATGTACCGCACGCCCATCCAGCCGATGCGCGGCTTCGTCGACCGCATGACGGCGCTCGAGGGCAAGGACGGCATTCTCTCGGTGTCGCTGGGCCATGGCTTCCCGTGGGGCGACGTGGTCGAGGTCGGCACCCAGATGCTGGTGATCGCCGACGGCGACGCGGCCAAGGCCCGCGCGCTGGCCGAAAAGCTCGGCGACGAACTGTTCGTCATGCGCGACGCGACGCTGGTGAAATACTGGACCGCCGCCGAGGCAGCCAACCGCGGTGCGACGGAGGATGCCGCGAAGCCGCTGGTGATGGCCGACACCGCCGACAACGCCGGCGGTGGCTCGCCCAGCGACTCGACGTTCGTGATGGCCGAGCTGATCGCGCGCGGCACGAAAGGCGCGCTGGTTGGCCTGGTCTGGGATCCGATCGCCTTCCAGATCGCCGAGGAGGCCGGCGAAGGCGCCACGCTCGACATGCGGATTGGCGGCAAGTGCGGCCCGATCAGCGGCGATCCGCTCGATCTGCGGGTGACGGTGAAGAAGATCGCCTACGATTGTCGCCAGACGTTCGGCGCCAACCGCGAGCGGACGGGCGATCTGGTCTGGCTGCGCGACGAGGCGCACGATCTCGACATCGTCGTCAACACGCTGCGCACGCAACTGTTCCATCCCGACGCCTACGCGCCGCTCGGCATCGATCCGACCCGCTTCCGCGTGCTGGTCGTCAAGTCGAGCCAGCATTTCTACGCCGGCTTCGCGCCCATCGCGCGCGAGGTGATCTACGTCACCACCAAGGGCGGCATCGAACCCGACTTCGCCAACATCCCCTTCACCAAACGCACGACGCCCTTCTGGCCCAAGGTCGACGATCCCTTCGCCGGCACGAACCGGCGCTGAAGCGGCGCCGCGTCGAGGGGACACGCCGCCGCCGCGCGACGCCGTTCCGCCGCAATCCGGGCCGGATCGCCGCAATCGCAACCGCAATCGGGCCATGCTTGAGGGGCACGTACGGGGCATGTCCCTCGCCCGACGCCCAGCGCGCTCGCCCCCTCCACGCGGGTGGCGTCTCTCGACCTTCCGCATCAAGGCGGCCTCGGCCATCGTGGTCGCCGCCGGTCTGGCCGTGTTCGGGCTACGTCCCGGCGCGCTGCCGACCGAACCGTCGGCCGTGCCGTTCCGCCAGTACGCCAGCGTCCCGACCGAGACCGATTCGGCGCCCTATGCCGTCGCGACCACGCTGCCGCAATGGCGGGCCTTCTGGCCGAGCACCGACTCGAAAGAGCCGCCCATGTTCGATCCCGCACGCCATATCGGCGTCGCCATCCCCGGTCCCCGCGATGCCGCGCGCCGCGAAGAGCATGTTTCGGTCTCCAGCCGGGGCGACCGCGTCGTGGTCGTTGTCGACGAACCCGCGCACGCGGCCGGGCGCCCGGCCGCCTTGATCATCCTGCGGATCGACCGCCCCGGCGCGGCCGTCACCGTCGAACGGCGGATACGCGACTGAAGCCGCCTAGCGCCGGCCGCCCAGCACGTTCGCGACGATCGATCCGAGATCGTCGCTCGACAGGCCCGCGTTGGGCATGTTGCCGCCCGGCGTCATCTGGTCGACCAGGTTCGGCAGAATTTCGGTCAGATGACCGGCTGCGTCCTGGCGCGAAACACCGGCTTGCCGCGCCAGCTCGTCCAGCCGCTCGTGACCGAACGCGCGGGTGAGGTCGTCGGGCGACATTTCCTGGTTGGCGCCGGGCGCCACCCACGACTTCATGTGCCCGCCCATGCCGGCCTGTTCGAAAATCTGTCCAAGGCCACCCAGACCACCGCTCAACGCGCCGCCGAGGCCGCCGCCCTGGCCGCCGCCTTGTCCCAACACCGAGCCCAGGATATCGCCCAGGCCGCCCCCACCCTGGCGCTGGCCGCCGCCGGCACCGCCCAGCACCGAACCCAGCACGTCGCCCAGTCCGCCACCGCCTTGCGGCGCGCCGCGACCACCGCCGAGCACCGAGCCCAACACGTCGCCAAGGCCACCGCCGCCGGGCGCGGCACCCGCGCGTCCGCCACCGAGACCGCCTTGCAACAGCATCGACAGCACGGCCTGGATCAGCTGGCCCTTGGCGGATGTACCTTGCCCGCCACCCAGCACTTGCCCGAGGACTCCACCCAGCATCGAATCGAGCATACCCATCGAACCCTCCATGCCTGAAAACAGGCAGGAACCTATCACGGCCTTTGCGACACGTCGTTGGTCGCGCCACACTTGCGAGGCGCGTTGTCCGGCCGGAAATGCGATCCACTCGACATCCCGAAACGAGCGCCATGCCGACCACCCCAACGCCCGACCTCGTCTGCTTCGGCGAACCAATGATCGAGTTCAACCAGACGCGGCCCGGCGACCGACACTGGCTCCAGGGCTTCGGCGGCGACGCATCCAACGCCGCCATCGCGGCGGCGCGCCAGGGTGCATCGGTCGGTTTTGTCGGAGCCCTGGGCGAGGACCGGTTCGGCGACGCGTTCGTCGAACTCTGGCGCCGCGAACACATCGATTGTTCCGCTGTCGCGCGCCGCGGCGACGGCCACACCGCGGTGTATTTCGTCACGCACGACGCGGACGGCCATCACTTCGATTTCGTCCGCAAGGGATCGGCCGCCAGCCGGCTCGGTCCCGTCGACCTGCCGCACGCGTATCTCGCGGGATGTCGCATTCTTCATCTCTCGGGCATCAGCCAGGCGATCTCGCCTGCGGCGCGCGACGCGGGCTTCGCCGCCATCGACGTGGTCAAGCGGGCGGGCGGCAAGGTGTCCTACGACACCAACCTGCGCCTGCGCCTCTGGTCCATCGAGGAAGCACGCGACACGATGCACGCCGCCATCGCGCGTTGCGACATCGCGTTGCCCAGCATCGACGACGCCCGGGTCATGACCAGGCTCGACGCTCCGGACGCGATCGCCGATTTCCATCTCCGTCTGGGTCCGACTCTCGTCGCGCTGAAAATGGGCGCCGAGGGTGCGCTGATCGCCACGCCCGACCAACGCTGGCGGCTACCTGCGATCGCTGTCGCGGCAGTTGACGCCACCGGTGCCGGCGACACGTTCGGCGGCGCCCTGCTCGCGCGGTTGCTGGCCGGCGACGGACCGCTCGACGCCGCCCGCTACGCCAATGTCGCGGCCGCGCTCTCGACGACCGGCTACGGCGCGGTGGAGCCGATCCCGCGCCGGGAGGCGGTGTCGGCCGCCCTCGCCGCGAACCCGACGCGGACCGGCGAACCTGACCGATGAAGTCCGGCGACTGCCATCGACAATCGCAGACGGCGCGACACGGAGGCCGGTGTCTTCCTTCGCATTCGCCCCCTCTTGCGTTCCGTCGCCGTCGCCGTCACAGTAGACCCCGGTCATCGGACAGTGCACGCAAGGAGGCCACGTGACGTCGATCGACAAGCGCGACGCGGGACTGGACGCCATCGTGGCCGCCGACGCCGTATGTGAGCAGGTCGCCACGGGCTTCCGCTTCACCGAGGGGCCGCTGTGGCATGCGGCCGGCCGGTTCCTGTTGTTCAGCGACATGCCCGGCGACCATCTTCGGCGCTGGAGTGCGGCCGATGGCGTGTCCACGTTCCGCCAGCCGTGCCACAAGTCGAACGGCCTGACCTGGGACCGCCAGGGCCGTCTTCTGGTGTGCGAACATTCCACCAGCCGCGTCACGCGCACCGAGGCCGACGGCACGTCGACGGTTCTCACCAGCCACTGGCAAGGCGCCGAGCTCAACAGCCCCAACGACATCGTATGCAAGTCCGACGGCGCCATCTACTTCAGCGACCCGACCTACGGGCGGATGGACGTGTTCGGACTGAAGCGCGAGGTGGTGCTCGGTTTCCGCGGCGTCTACCGGATCGGAACCGACGGCGCGCTCGCGCTGCTCGCCGACGATTTCGGACAACCGAACGGCCTCTGCTTCTCGCTCGACGAGAAGCGGCTGTTCGTCAACGATACCCAGCATGGCCACATCCGCGTGTTCGATGTCCGCGCGGACGGCAGCCTGTCGGGCGGCGCGGTCTGGGCCGAGGTCAAGGGCGAGGGCAAGGGCGCGCCCGACGGCATGAAGATCGATTCCGGCGGCGCGGTGTTCTGCTGCGGCCCCGGTGGCGTGCATGTCTTCGCGCCCGACGCCACGCCGCTGGGCGTCATTCGCACGCCCGAGACGGCGGCCAATTTCTGCTGGGGCGACGACGACCTGAAGAGCCTCTACGTCACCGCCTCGACGTCGCTGTACCGTGTCCGCGCGATTCGACCGGGGAGATTGTCGTACTGAAGCCGGCCGAAGACGAACCGAAGAAAAAACAGGGAGGAAATGGCATGATCGAAATCACCAAACGCGGCCTGCTCGCCGCGGTCGCCGCCGGAGCGTTGCTCGCCGGCAGCGCGTCGGCGCAGGAGCCGATCCGGCTCGGCGCCATGTATCCGCTGACCGGCGGCGGCGCCGTCTACGGCGTGCCGGCGATGGCGGGCCACCAGCTGGCGGTCGAGGAACTCAACGCCCGCGGCGGCATCATGGGCCGCAAGATCGAGTCGGTCGAGCGCGACGACAAGATGAACCCCTCGGCCGCGTCGGCGACGATGAAGGAGCTGATCACCAAGGACCGCGTCCACATGGTGCTTGGCGGCCTCTCCTCGGCCGTCGGTCTCGGCATGGCCGAGGTGTCGAAGCAGGAGAAGGTTGTTTACCTGGCGACCATCCCCAAGACCATCCAGCTCACCACCGACAAGCTGCACAAGCACGTCTTCCGGATCGCCGCCAACACCGACCAGGAAGGCGACACGCTGGCGATGCTGGCGGGCAAGTACAAGCTCTCGAAGATCTGCCATCTGCAGCTCGACTATGCCTACGGCCACGATCTGGAGACCGGCTTCCTCAAGGCGCTGCCCAGGCACGCGCCGAACGCCAAGGTCGTGCTGACGCTGAAGCCCAAGCTCGGCGCCACTGACTTCAACGCCTTCATCCCGCAGGTCATGGCGGCCGGCTGCGACGGCGTCATTTCCGGCCTCTGGGGCCCGCACTTCGTGTCGTGGGTCAAGCAGGCAGCGCCGCTCGGCTTCTTCGACAAGATCAAGTGGATCTCCGGTGGAGAAATCGGCTCGCACGAGATCGCGGGCGAGCTCAAGGGCGAGTATCCGGACAACGTGATCTCGAACACCTACGAGCTCTGGTATCACGCGGTCGACGACACCCACAAGGCGTTCCAGGCCGCCCTGGCGAAGAAGCTCGGCACCAAGGAAACGCCGCAATGGGCCCTGCTGGGCTACAACGGCGTCATGTTCGCGGCCGCCGCCATCGAGAAGGCCAAGTCGCTCGATCCGGACAAGATCGCCGACGCGCTGGAAGGACTGACCATCAAGACCCCGGTCGGTCCGCTGACCATCGATCCCAAGACGCACCAGTCCAATACCGGGCAATTCTGGGGTCCGATGGTGAAGAAGCCCGGCGTCGCCTACCGCGTGATGGATCCGGTCGAGTTCATCGTCCCGAAGATGTGACACGCCGACCCGCGACCACCCGCGCCGCCATTCGCGGCGCGGGCTCGCGTGTCCTCGCCCTCGCGACAGCGCATTCTCCGACCACGCGGGTCCGCCCATGACGTTTTCGACATTCCTGCTGAACGCGTTCTATGGTTTCGGTCTGGCGATGAACATGTTCATCATCGCGGCCGGCCTGAACCTGATCTTCGGCGTCCTGCGGGTGATCAATTTCGCCCACGGCATGTTCTACATGTTCGGCGCCTACATCGTGTTCACGGTGACCAAGAGCTGGGGCATGCCCTTCGCGGTCGGCGTGGTGGCCTCGGGCCTCGGCCTCGCCGTCATCGCGCTGTTCATCGAGCGCTTCCTGCTGCGCAGGCTCTACGACAAGGAGCACCTGATGCAGCTCCTCTTCACCTTCGCCATCGTGCTGCTGATGAGCGACGCGGCGAAGATGATCTGGGGCACCGACCAGTATTCGGTCGGTTATCCGCCCGCCCTGCGCGGCGCCGCCCGCTTCGGCGCGGTGATCGTGCCGCAATACCTCGTGTTCCTCTGCCTGCTGGGACCGGTGCTGGCGATCGCCATGTGGCTGGCGGTCGACCGCACGCGCTGGGGCCGCATCGTGCGCGCGGCCACCCAGGACCGCGAGATGCTGGCGGCGCTGGGCGTCAACGTGCCGGCGGTCTACGCCATGGTGTTCGTGATCGGCTCGGCGCTGGCGGGGATCGGCGGCGCGCTCGCGGCCCCCCGCATCGCCCTGGTGCCGGGCATGGACGCCACCATCATCAACGAGTGTTTTATCATCGTCATCATCGGAGGCCTGGGCCACATGTGGGGCAGTTTCCTCGGCGCGCTGGCGTTCGGTTTCGTGGTCCAGTTCGGCACCGTCTTCGTGCCCAACTGGCAGGACGTGCTGCCCTATCTGCTGATGCTGGTGGTGTTGCTGGTCAGGCCCTGGGGCCTGCTCGGCCGCCCCGAACTGAGCCGCTGACATGGCCCCCCGCAACCTCGCCATCGCGGGCGCCATCGTCCTCCTGCTGCTCGCCCTGCTGCCTCTGGCGGGCAGCCGCTACGCCGTCGATCTCGCCACCCAGGTGCTGATCTACTGCCTGTTCGCGCTCAGCCTCAACGTGCTGATCGGCTACACCGGCAACGTCTCGTTCGGCCACGCCGCCTATTTCGCCATCGGCGGCTATGGCTGCGCGATCCTGCTGACGACATACAAATGGCCGCTGGTTCTGGCGCTGCCCGGCGCGGTGGCGCTGTCGGCCGTCGTGGCCGCGGCGGTCGGCTATTTCTGCGTGCGGCTGACGCAGATCTATTTCGCCATGCTGACGCTCGCCTTCGCGATGCTGGTGTGGGGCGTCGCCTTCAAGTGGAAAGCCGTCACCGGCGGCGACGACGGCTTCACCGGCGTCGCGGTGCCGGCGTGGATATCCACGCCCGTGACCTACTACTATTTCGCGCTCGCCGTCGTGGCGTTCGGCGTCTTCGCGCTCTGGGTGATCTGCCACTCCGCCTTCGGGCTCACCCTGGTGGCGATCCGCGAGAACGCGGTGCGGGCGGGCTTCATCGGCGTCGACACCCGCAAGGTGCGCTGGGCCGCCTTCACGGTGGCGGGTGCCTTCGCCGGCATGGCCGGCGCCGTGTTCGGCATGTACCACCGCGGCATGTACATCGAGAACGCCTTCTGGACCGAATCGGCCCAGGTGCTGATCATGGTGCTGCTGGGCGGCA
>CAMDVZ010000145.1 GCA_945878895.1 Caenispirillum bisanense
GTCGTGATCGGCCAACCCGACGCGGCGGCCCCGGCCCCGGGCGTGGCGATCCCGGCACGTCCGCCGGTTGCCGGCGCGGCTCCGGTTGCGCCGCCGCCGCGCCAGCCGCCTACCCGCGATAACCCTTACGGCGTGTCGCTGGCGATCCAGTTCGACCATGACTCCGACGTGCTCGGCGCGCAGGCGACGCGCACGCTCGACGATCTCGCCGATGTCATCAAGCGCAACGACAAGGACCGCTTCGTGATCGAAGGGCACACCGACGCGCACGGAACGGACGACTACAACAAGCGCCTGTCGGATCGGCGCGCGGCGGCGGCGGTTGACTATCTCGCGTCGAAACACGGTATCCCGCGCGACCGGCTTGAAGCGGTCGGCGTTGGCCGCGCCCGTCCGCTGATGCCCGCGTTGCCCTACGACGCCCGCAATCGCCGGGTTCAAATTCTCAACGTCGGAGCGTAAGGACGATGGCGGATGGGAGGGCGACGCCACCGGTTATCGACCTCGCGGCGCTCGCGGCACCAATTCCGGGCGACAAGCCCACGGGCGTGGATTTGCGGGCCGACGATAGCCCGACGTCACCATACTACGAGTTGCGGGGGCTGCGCCGACAGGTTTCCGCACTCGAGCGTCAGGCGGACCAGCAAGGTGGCGGCGAACCCGGCAAGCCGCCTTCCGAATGGTCCGATCTGAGCGAGAAGTGCCAGGCGGCGCTGAAGGAGAAGACGAAGGATATCGAGATCGTCGCGTGGCTGTCGGAGGCTCTGCTTAGGCAACACGGACTGGCCGGATTGCGCGATGGAGTCACGCTGGCGGCCGAACTGGTCGAGAAACACTGGGACGACCTTTACTCCCAGCACGACGAGGACGACGACAGCCCCGAAATCAAGGCCCAGCCGTTCGCGTCGCTGAACGGCGACGGCGAGAGCGTTGGCTCGCTCATCAGGCCGATCCGCCTCGTGACCATCACGCCGTCGGCGGGCGACGCCGGCCCGCTGGCGTTCTGGAATTGCGAGCAACTCCAGAAGGGAAAGGAAGGGCTCGGTGCCGCCGAGGCCGCCGCGCGCACGGGCGGAAGGCCTTTCTACCAGAAACTCTACGCCGATCTGCGGGGAGCTATCGAGGCGTGGCGGCGTCTCGGCAAGGCGTTCGCCGCGAAGCTCGACGGGCGCGAACCATCCTCCTCCCAGGTGGGCGAACTGCTCGAGGCGATCGAGCGGATGTTGAAGCTGATCGCGCCAACCATGATCGAGGCGCCGGCCGAGGTGGCGGCGGCGGATGCGGCGGCGACGTCGGCCGGAGGGACCGGCGGCGCGACCGCGGTGGCCGACTCGAACATGGCGCGGCCGGGCACGTTCGCCACGCGCGAGCAGGCGCTGGAGATGCTCCAGCACGTCGCCAAATATTTCCGCGAGCGCGAACCGCAATCGCCGGTTTCCTACGCGCTCGACGCGACGGTCGATCGTGCGAGGATGTCGCTGCCGGAGCTGCTCGAGGAGCTGTTGCCGGACTACGAATCGCGAAAGAAGATGTTGCAGGTGGCGGGCATCCGGCCGCCCGATCCGCCGCCGGACGCCAAGGCGGCGAAAAATTAAATCTGGGTCGGCGGCGTTCGCTGCGGTCGCTTCCGGCGCAGTGTGTGATAGTATCGGAAACTCAGCGGGAGGGGTGCGATCATGGCGGAATCGGTTCAGGCTAAACTCGACCGGGTGCGCAAGCCGCGCGTTCATATCAAGTACGAGGTCGAGACCGAAGGGGCGATGGTGGTCAAGGAACTGCCGTTCGTCATGGGCGTGATGGGCGATTTCTCGGGCGATCCGACGAGCAAGCTGCCCGAATTGCGCGACCGGAAGTTCGTCCAGATCGACCGGGACAACTTCGGCAAGATCATGTCGACGATGGCGCCCGGCGCCAATCTGCGCGTGAAGAACACGCTGCAGGACGACGGCTCGGAGATGGCCGTCAACCTCAAGTTCAACTCGATGGACGATTTCGAGCCCGGCCGGATCGTCGGTCAGGTCGAGCCGCTGCGGCGGCTCAAGGACACGCGCGACAAGCTGCGCGATCTGCTGAGCAAAGCCGACCGGTCAGAGGATCTCGAGAAGATTCTCGAAAAGGTCCTGGCCGACGAGGACGCGCTGAAGAAACTGCAGGCCGAAATCGCCGCTCGCGGCGCCAAGGAGGGCTGATCATGGCTGCCGAAACCCAGACCCAGGCCCAGGGCGCCGCGCAAGCCGCCGAAGGCGAACAGGAACTGTCGTTGCTCGATCAGGCGATCGGCGCGACCAAGCAGACCGATGCCAACGAGGCGCAGGATCTGCTGCAGGCGCTTACCGAGCAGGCGATGGCCGGCACGGTGAAGTTCAGCCGCAACCTGACGCAGACGATCAACAAGGCCATCGAGCTGATCGACGTCAAGATGTCGCGCCAGCTCGCCGAGATCATGCACAACGAGAAGTTCCTCAAGATGGAGGGCAGCTGGCGCGGCCTGCACCATCTCGTGATGAACAGCGAGACCGGCGAGAACATGAAGATCCGCCTGCTGAACATCAGCAAGCGGCAGTTGCTGAACGACTTCGCGAAAGCGACCGAGTTCGACCAGAGCATGCTGTTCAAGAAGATCTACGAGAACGAGTTCGGCACGCCGGGCGGCGAGCCCTACGCGTCGTTGATCGGCGACTACGAGTTCTCGAACCATCCCGACGACATCGAGCTGCTGCGCGGCTTGTCCGGCGTGGCGGCCTCCGCGTTCGCGCCGTTCATCTCGGCCGCCGGGCCGAAGATGTTCGAGGTCAACGACTATCGCAGCCTGAAGGAGATCCGCGATCTCAAGAAGGGCTTCGAAAGCGCCAAGTACACGGGCTGGCGTAGCCTTCGCGAGAGCGAGGATTCGCGGTTCCTGGTGCTCACCATGCCGCGCTCGCTCGCCCGCCTGCCCTACGGTTCGGAAACCAAGCCGATCGACGAGTTCGGCTACGAGGAAGTGGAAGGCAAGGGTGCTCTCGCGCACGACCAGTATTGCTGGATGAACTCGGCCTACGTCTACGGAACGAAGCTGACGTCGGCGTTCTCGCAATACGGCTGGTGCACGGCCATTCGCGGCGCGGAAGGCGGCGGCAAGGTCGAAGGTCTTCCTTCGCACGTGTTCGAGAGCGACGACGGCGACGTGGACCAGAAGTGTCCGACCGAATTCGCGATCACGGACCGTCGCGAGAAGGAACTCTCGGACCTCGGCTTCATGCCGCTCAGTCACTACAAGAACACCGACTACGCGGTGTTCTTCGGCGCCCAGTCGGTCCACAAGGCCGCGAAGTACGATCGTCCGGAAGCGACCGCCAACGCGGCCATTTCCGCCCGTATTCCGTACATCATGGCGACCTCGCGGTTTGCCCATTATCTGAAGATCATGGGACGCGACAAGGTCGGCTCGTTCATGGAGCGCGGCGACGTCGAGAAGTGGCTGAATCGGTGGATTTCAAACTACGTCAACGGCAACGAGACCGCGGGCCAGGAGACGAAGGCCCGCTTTCCGCTGCGCGAGGCCAAGGTGACGGTCGAGGAAGTGCCGGGCTCGCCCGGTTCCTATCGCGCCGTCGCCCATCTTCGTCCGTGGCTGCAGATGGAAGAGCTGACGGCGTCGCTGCGGATGGTCGCGAAGATCCCGGCCAAGTCCGGCTGACGGGGGAGGCGTGACCGCCCCGGACGAGGTACGCTCCGATGTGGATACCGGCATGGACGGTATCCCGCTGGGCGATCTCGGACTCATGGTGCCGGTCGCGCCGACATCCGATACGACGGACGAGATATCGCCGCCGGCCCGGCTCTCCGCCGGGCCGGCGGCATTTCGTTCACCGCCCGATCCCGGTCTGATCGCCCGCAACGCGCGAACCAGGCTCGCGATCGACCGACTGATCGCGGAAATTGATCGCGCGCTGTCGGACCAGGTCGACGCGATCCTCCATCACCCCAAATTCCAGCGTCTCGAAGCGTCCTGGCGTGGCCTCATCTGGATCGTGCGGGCGGCGGATGGCGTCAAGGGCGTGCGCGTCCGCATCCTGAACATGACCTGGAACGAAGTGACGCGCGATATCGATCGGGCGCTCGAGTTCGACCAGAGCATGCTGTTCGACAAGATCTACACCCAGGAATTCGACACGCCCGGCGGCACGCCCTACGGCATGATCATCGGCGACTACGAGGTCACGAAGCATCCCCGCGATATCGCGACGTTGCGCGGGCTCGCGGGCGTCGTCGCCAGCGCGCACGCGCCGATGGTCATGGGGTGCGCCGCGTCGCTGTTCGGGCTCGATGGCTTCCGCGAATTGACACCCACGATCGACCTCTCCGGCATCTTCGAGCGCGGCGAGTTCTCCGGCTGGCGGCAGATGCGCGCGTCGTCGGAGGACATGCGCTATCTCGGTGTCGTGCTGCCGCGCGTGGTGATGCGCCTGCCGTGGCGCAGCGACGGTGGCCAGGCCGAGGGCTTTGTCTACGACGAAACGACCCACGAGCGCGACGCCCGCGGATGGCTGTGGGGGTCCGCGGCCTACGCGCTCGGCGTGGTCGTCCTGCGTTCCTACGCAACCTACTCTTGGTTCGTCGACATCCGCGGCGCCGGCCGGGACCTGCCCGGCGGGGGACTCGTCGACGACATGCCGGTGCCGTGGTACCGGACCGACCGGGTCGGCGTTGGCAGCCGTTTGCCGGTCGAGGTCGCCTTGAGCGACAGACAGGAGAAGGAATTGTCGGACCTCGGATTCATTCCGCTGGTCCCGGCCCGCCTGACGCCCTTCGCGGTCTTTCACTCCAATCAGTCGGCATGGCTGGCGCCGCGCTACGACAAGCCCGCCGCTCGGGTCAACGCGAGACTGTCCTCGATGTTGCAGCAGGTGTTGTGCGCCTCCCGGTTCGCGCATTTCATCAAGGTGATGGCGCGCGACGAGGTCGGCAGCTTCAGGACGGCGACGGAGATACGCCGGAAACTCGTGGACTGGATCGGCCAGTACTGTCAGCGCAACGACCAGGCGTCGCTCGAGGTGAAGGCGCGCTTTCCGTTGCGCGAAGCGGAGATCGACGTCAAGGAACTCCCCAGCAGGCCCGGCAGTTTCACGCTGGTGGTCCGCCTGCAACCGCAATTCCAGCTCGACGAGATCGGCGCCAGCTTCAATCTCGTCAGCACCGTCAGAACGCGCGAGGCGGCCTGAGCCGCCGCGACGATAAACTCACCGGAAAGAAGGCTCCCATGCCCAGCGATGCCAAAACGTTGTTCCGCGAGGGACAGCTCGACGCCGCGCTCGAAGCCCAGGTCGCGGTCGTGCGGGACAATCCCAACGATCCCGAGGCGCGCGCGCTGCTGTCGGATCTCCAGTGCTTCACCGGCGCGCTGGACAAGGCCGACAGGCAGCTCGATCTGCTGTCGACGCAGCACACGAAGCTCGCGGTCGCCGTTGCCCAGTCGCGCCAGCTGATCCGTGCCGCGATGGCGCGTCAGGAAGTGTTCGAGAAGGGTCGGGCGCCCGATCTGGCCACCGAGCCGGACGCGTTCATCACGTCGGCGTTGCAGGCGTTGCTGGCGTGGCGCGAGGGGCGCGCCGCCGAAGCCAAGGCGATCCTCGACGAGGCGGAGAGCAAGCGCGAGAAGGTGCCGGGCACCCGCGACGGCAAGGCATTCGACGATTTCCGCGACGCCGACGATCTGTGCGCGGGCTTCGTCGAGATATTGAGCACCACCGGCAAGTACTTCTGGGTGCCGACGCACCGGGTCGACTTCATCGAGTTCGAGAAGACGCAGCGTCCGCGCGATCTGCTCTGGCGCCAGGCGACCGTCGAGGTACGGGGTGGACCCGAGGGAGTCGTTTTCATTCCGGCGACCTATCCGATGACGCCGTCGGGTCCGGAGGCGACCGCGCTGCGGCTGGGTCGCGCGACCAACTGGTCGACCGACGCCGACGGGCCGGTGCGCGGCATCGGGCAACGCATGTTCCTCGCCGGCGAGGAAGGCGTGGGGATGGACGAGATAACCGCCGTCCGGTTCGGGTCTGGCTCCTAGCGGCGACGCCCGCAGCCGGTAGCGACGATGTTCGACAAGAAGGACACTCCGCGGGCCCTGTTGTCGGTCCTCGACCGGTTGATCGATCATCGTCCCGATCAGGCGGTCGAGGCGACACCGACTGCGGCGCAAGCATTGGAAGCGTTGCGCGACGCCGTCAGGCGCGACATCGAATGGCTGATGAACGCTCGCGAACGCTGCCGCGGATGGCCCGCGAGTCTGGACTACATCGACGAATCCGTCGTCGGCTACGGCTTGCCGGATTTCTCCATCACGTCGTTGCAGGGCGGCAACTGGCGCAACAACGTCTGCCGCCAGATCGAGGGCACCATCCGTCATTTCGAACCGCGCCTGTCGAACGTGCGCGTCACGCTGGCCGAGGACGGCGACAGGGCCGACCGGTCGGCCCGGTTCCGCATCGACGCGTTGTTGCAGGCCGATCCAGCGCCCGAGCCGGTGAGCTACGACTCGACGGTCGAGCCGACCACCCGGCGCGTCGCCGTCGTGTCCCGCTGAGGTCGCGGTGGACGATCTGCTCCCTCTCTACGATCGCGAACTCGAGTTCCTGCGCCGTCAGGCCACGCAGTTCGCGGACGCCTACCCGAAGGTGGCGGGCCGGCTGCGGCTGGGGCCCAACATCGCCGAGGACCCGCATGTCGAGCGTCTGATCGAGGCGGTCGCGTTGCTGAACGCGCGCGTGCGCCTGAAGCTCGAGGACGAGTTCCCCGAACTGACCGAGGCGGTGCTCGGTGCCCTCTATCCGCACTACATGGCACCCATCCCGCCGATGGGGATCGCCCGTGTCGAGGCATCTCAGGCGCTTGCCGAGCCGTATCGGGTGGTGGGCCACACCGAAATGGAAACCCAGCCGGTCGATGGCGAGCGGTGCCGGGTTCGCACGACGCAGGACCTGACGGTCTGGCCGCTGGACGTGACGCATGTCGCCATGCAGGGGCGACCGTTCCGCGCGCCGGTCAATCCCAAAGCCAGCGGTGCCCTTTCGGTCCTGCACCTGCGGCTGGCGTGTACGCCCGGCGGCGGGACGTTCGGGGATCTGCAGCCGGACCCGTTGCGGTTCTTCATCGCGGCCCCCGCGGCGCGTGGGCTGCCGTTGTACGAGCTGCTGCGCAATCGCCTGCTCGGCATCGCGGTGGCGGAAGCACCCGACGATCCGCGCGCCGTCTTCCTGCCGGCCTCGAGTCTGCGACCGGTTGGCTTCCGCCGCGAGGACGCGATCCTGCCCTATCCCCCGCGTTCGTTCGTCGGATATGGCCTGCTCACGGAATATTTCGCGCTGCCGCAGAAATTCCTGTTTTTCGAGGTGTCAGGCCTGGCGGCGAAATTCCTCGCCGGCGCGGGTTCGGAGATCAGCCTCTACTTCTATCTCGCCGATACCGATCCGGAACTCGAGCGGGGCGTCGCCACCGGCGACTTCCTCACGGGCTGCGTTCCGGTGGTCAATCTGTTTGCCCAGCACGCCGAGCCGATCCGGGTCGACGGGACGCAATACGAGATGCGCGTGGTTCCCGACGCCCGTCGCACCGACGCGCTGGAACTCTATTCGATCGCCTCGGTCACGGCGAGCAATCCGGACGGCGAGGAGCGCGCGTTCCAGCCGTTCTTCGGACTGCGCCACGACGCCGACGAGAAGGTCCGGTACTGGCAGGCGTCGCGCCGCCCCGGAGTCGGCGCGCGCGACAAGGGCACCGAGATATTCCTGTCGATTCTCGATCGGGAGGCCAGCGCCGGCGCGCCCGCCAACACCACCCTCTCGATCGACACGCTCTGTTTCAACCGCGACCTGCTGGCCCGCCTCGCCGCGGTCGGCGGGCAACTGGTGCTGGATCTCGTGTCGCCGACGCCGGCCATCGGACGCGTCGGCATGGTCACGTCGTTCACGCCGACGCGGCGCCCGCAGCTTGGCGGCGGACGCCTCTGGAGGTTGTTGTCCCACCTCCAGCTCAACCACCTGTCGCTGTCGGGCGGCGAGGCCGGCGCCGAGGCGCTGCGCGAGGTGTTGCGGCTATACGACTGGTCCCAGGGGCTGGAGACGCGCCGGCTGATCGACGGCGTCCAGTCGATCGAGAGCCGGCGCGGGCTGGCGCGCGTGCCGGCGGGTGCATCGACGGTCATCACGCACGGCCTCGACGTCGACCTGGTCCTCGACCCCGACTGCTATCCCGCCGGCGGTGCCTATCTGCTCGCCGCGGTGCTGGAGTCGTTCCTGGGTCTCTACGCGGCCATCAACACGTTCACGCGCCTGAAGGTACGCCTGTCGGGTCGCTCGGGAGTATTGGCCTCATGGCCGCCGCGGACAGGCGAAAAAACCCTGCTCTGATTGATCGTCTGCGGGCCGAACCGCAGGCGTTCGATCCACTCCAGGCGCTGTTGGTGCTGGAGCGGCACGCCGCCGAGGTCGGCGCGGCGCGCGCGGGCGGCGACGTGCCGGTGGGTGGCGACGGACCGCCGCGCGACGAGGTCGTCTCCTTCGCCACCGAGACCTCCTTGGCGTTTCCGGTGGCGGAGCTGTCGGGTCTGGTCGAGCGTCCGGGCGCGGCACCGCAAATCGAGGTCGCCTTCATCGGCCTGCACGGCCCTTCGGGCGTGTTGCCACCGGCCTATAGCGAACTGGTGCTGACGCGCGACCGCGACAAGGACACCGCGCTCGCCTCGTGGCTCGACATCTTCGCGCACCGCTCGACGAGCTTCTTCCTGCGGGCGTCGCGGAAGTACCGGCTGGCCGCCCAGGACGACGGCGCCCGCGAGGGCGCCGCCAACCGGGTGCCCTCGGATCTCGGCATCGGCGGGTTTCTCGACGCGGTGCTGGGCCTGGCGACCGGCGGTCTGAAGGGGCGCCTGTCGCCGCCACATGCGGCGCTGCGGTTTTACGGTGGCGCCTTCGCGGGCCAGCCGCGTTCGGCGTCCGTGCTGGAGGCGGTGCTATCGGATTATTTCGGCGAGAGGATTTCGGTCGAGACCTTCGTGCCGCGCTGGCACAATCTGGACGAGAGCGAGCAGACCCGGATGACGTCGACCGGGTTTTGTCGCCTCGGCGAGGAGGCGGTGATCGGTTCGCGCGTCATGCGTCCGGAAGCCGCCTTCCGCATCCGGCTCGGGCCGCTGACCTATCCCCGCTTCCGCTCGTTCATGCCCGACCGCGAGAACCTGCGGCAGCTGATCCATCTGGTGCGTCTGTTCGCGGGCGAGGCGCTGTATTTCGACGTCCAGGTGGTGCTGGGCAAGGACGACGTGCTGCCACTGCAACTCGACGGCGAGAACGCCCGGCTGGGCTGGAACACGTGGGCGATGACGTCGGCGCCGGTCGCCGACGTCGACGACGCCCTGCTGTCCTGCGACACCGTCCCGGGCTGATCCGCGGGCGGTTCAGCCGCCGATGATCACGGTCGGGAACCCGAGGATGATGACGCCGCCGTGGGCTGTCAGATCGCCGATTCGGGCCGCCGGCAGGTTCATGACGAGCACCGTCATGGAGCCCTTCACGATGACGTCGGGCGGACCCACGCAGATGCACATGTCGGTGACGCGCGCTTGCGGCATCATGCCGGTGATCACGGTGACCGCGCAGGGCGGGATAATGGGGCCGCCGACATGCGGCACCGGGCCCGTGAACATCGGGCAGACGTGCATGTCGGTGACGCGCGAGGCGGGAGGCATGTGAGTATATGATCACTTCTTGGGGGATTTGTAAAGCCCTGGTTGCCGGTGGTCTTCAGCGCGAGCCACCGCGACGGCCGTTTTCCTTTTCGTAGGCTTCGGCGAAAATCTGGCCGAGGCGGCCGGCCAGCGTGTCGCCGATGTCCTGTCTGAGTTCGCCGAACGTCTTTTCGTAGCGGCCCCAGCGGGCGGCGTCGCGCGAGGAGGGCACGACGCGACCGAAGAAGCCGCTTTCCTCGCCCGCCGCGATGGTTTCCGGCGACAGGCGGGCGAACACCGCCTCGATCACCGCGCGGAAGGCAGCCAGCAGGGAGAGCTGATGGGCCTCGAGGTCGCGACCGGCATCCCAGACGGCCGCCTCGCCGGACTGGAAGCCGGGCCGCACCGCGCCGAGCATGACCAGCAGCATCTCGCCCTCGTCGGCCGAGAATTTGAGCGGATTGTTCTCGCGCGCCGCCACGACGGTCTGGCTGATGCGGAATTCGCCCTTGAGCAAGCGGCGCGCCTCGAGCAGGCGTGCCAGCGTCGACACGATGGCACGCGTGGAGGCGCCGAGGGTGCGCATCGCCTGCTCGTGGTCGGCGTCGACCGGCACGCCACCGATCTTGGCGCCGTCGAGAAACGCCTGCAGCATGGCATCCGGCGAGGCGTCGGCGCGCCGGGGT
>CAMDVZ010000146.1 GCA_945878895.1 Caenispirillum bisanense
GACAAGGCTGGAACGGCCGGACAACGCAATTTTCTGTCGGACAAGCGCCGGACAAAATTCACTTCATGTCGGACGAACGCCGGACATGCACCGGACGAACGCTCCGCGACCACCGGACAAGATCCGCTCGGCACGGAAGAATGTCCGCACGCTACGCGACGATTCGATTTCCGCCGACTCGCGTTCGCCCCGGTCTGGTTACCGAAATTATCTTTCATAATGTTTACATAGCATTTAACAAAGCTCGTTTCAAGCCTCCGGAGCAATTGGGTGACGGTGGTCGGGCACGTCGACGCGGTCTCCGAACCAGCCGATGCGTCGCCGATGTCTCGCCTTCCCAGAGCACGCCGCACCGATGGTGCGACGTCGCCGCGGCGCGATCGTTGGCGACGTTCGCCACGAGTGCCACCCGCGCGGCGCGTTCCCGGAAAACGGCGATACCCGGGCGCTCCGGCCGGTCCGGAAGCGCGCGGGCGCGCCAGACATGCTTCGCCCCGCATCGCCCGGCGAGGAGCCTTGCCCCGGCAGCGTGCCTGGGCGAAGCTCCGGCTGAACGGTCATTCATGCGATGATCGAGGACAGCGGGAAAGCGGCAACGATGGCAGGCAGGCTCCAGGACAAGGTCGCGGTCATCACCGGCGGCGGCAGCGGCATGGGACGCGCTACCGTCCTGCGTTTTCTCGACGAGGGCGCGCGCGTGATGGTGGCCGACATCAACGAGGCCAACGGCCGCGAGACCGTCGCCATCGCCAAAGCGGGCGGCGCCGGCGACCGGGTCGACTTCGTCAAGGTCGACGTCACGTCCGAGGCCGAGGTCGCCGCCATGGTCGTGGCAACCGAGAGCAGTCTTGGCCCGCTCGACATCGCCTATCTCAACGCCGGCGTCGGTGGCGCTTTCGGCCCCATCGCCGAAACGTCGGTCGCGGACTGGGATTATACTTTCGCGGTGCTGACGCGCTCGGTGTTCCTTGGCATGAAGCATGCCTCGATCGCCATGCGCAAACACGGCCGCGGCGGCGCCATCCTCAGCACCGCCTCGATCGCAGGCATGGTTGGCGGTGCTGGCTCGCACGCCTATTCGGCGGCGAAGGCCGCCGTCATCAGCGTGACCGAGAACGTCGCGGTCGAACTTGCTCCCTACAAGATCCGCGTCAACGCCATCGCGCCCGGCATCATCTCGACGCCGTTGCTGCATCGCGGCCGACCCGAGCGCTACGAGGCGCAGTTCGCGCGCACACCGTGGCCCGAACGCGGCGAGGGCGAGCACATCGCGGCGGCCGCCGTCTTCCTGTGCTCCGACGACGCGCGCTTCGTCACCGGCGAAACCATGCGGGTCGATGGTGGCATTCTGGCCCAGGGAATCGCGGTCTGGGGCGCGGGCAAGGACAATCCCTTCCTGCGCACTGCCGGCGTCAACCATGGCTCGACCGGCACGCCGATGACGGTGCGCACGCTCGATCCACCGGCATAACGAAGGAGAATCGTCATGCGTGGTCTCGTGTTCGCCGTGGCGGCATTCTGCATCGTTCTGATCGGCCTGCCCGGCACCGGTCGCGCCGACGCCATCGACGGGCGCTGGTGCTCGCCCGACAACCGCGACCTCGTCATCCGTGGCCCCGACATCGTGACACCCGAGGGCGTGGCGATGAAAGGCGACTACGACCGCCACGGTTTCCGCTACCAGAAGCCCGGCGGCCCGCTGGTGGAGATGATCCTGCAGGGCGAGACGACGATGAACCTGCGCCCAGCGCCTGGTCAGCCCATCGAGACATGGAAACGCTGCACGGCGAAACCCGTCAGTTGAGCATCGGCCGCGAAAGCCACCATCCCACGCGACGGAGGACGAAATGGAAGCACTGGTGACGCTGCCGGTGGACGCCATTCGCAAGGGTCTCGCGACGGATCCGGAATGGGGGTTGGCGGCCCGCTACTGGAGCGCCGACATCCGGTTCTTCGTGGGCGCGGACAATTACGTGCTGCGCGTCGAGGATGGCCGCGTCGCCGCCTTCGAGCAACGGCCCGACGCGTCGTTCGCCTGGACGATCCTGATCGGCGGCCCCGTCGACGCGTGGCGCGAGCTCCTGAAGGAGGTGCCGCGGCCCTACTACCAGGACTTCCTGCCTGCCCAGGTGTTCCATGGCTTTACCTGCGGCGGCGACCTCGAGGCGCTCTACGCCTACTACGCCGCGATCAGCCGAATACTGGTGGTCATGCGCCGCTGCGCCGTTCAGGCGCGCTCCTGAGCCGATCGGAGATTCCCATGGCACGTTTCGCCGACATCGAGGCCCGATACGCCTACTTCCCTGTCGAGGGCGTGGAATACCGCGTCTTCATCGAACAGGCGGGCCAGGGCATTCCCGTCCTGCTCCAGCACACGGCGGGTTCCGACGGGCGGCAGTGGCGCCATCTGCTGGAGGATCCCGAGATCACGCGCCACTTCCGGCTGATTGCGTACGACCTGCCCTACCACGGCAAGTCGCTGCCGCCGCTGTCGGAGCGTTACTGGGAGACGGAATACAAGCTGACCCAGTCCTGGTTCATGAACTTCGTGGTGACGCTGTCGGACGAACTCGAACTCGATAGGCCGATCTACATGGGCTGCTCGATGGGGGGCCACCTCGCGCCCGACCTTGCGCTGCATTACCCGGAGAAGTTCCGCGCCGTCATCGGCGTCGAGGCGACCGCGAAGACCGGCGGCAGCGGCGAGCGCCTGCGCTATCTCTCGCACCCCAGGATTTCCAACGAAGCCAAATCGGCGATGATGCTGACGCTGTGCGCGCCCACCGCGCCCGAACCGTTCCGCCGTGAAACCGTGTGGTGCTACGGCCAGGGCGCGCCGCCCGTCTTCAAGGGCGATCTTAACTACTACACGCTCGAACACGATGTCACCGGGACCGCCGGGAACATCGACACCGGCAAGGTCGAGGTCCACATCCTCAATGGCGACTACGACTGGTCCGGTCATGTCGCGGCCGGCAAGGCGCTGGCCGACCAGATCCCGGGCGCGACATGGACGCGGATGGACGGGCTCGGGCATTTTCCGATGAGCGAGGACCCCGTCGGCTTCAAGCGCTATCTGATGCCGATTCTCGACGGCATCCGGGAACGATCCGGGCGGGTAGGCAAGCGGTCCAGCCCGCCGGGCTGATCGCAAGGTGTGCCGACAAAGCGACGGCGTGCTTGGTCCCGTCTTCCGGCGTCACACGGTTTGCGACGACACCACCTCGGCGGCGGCCCTCAGGTCGCGAGCAAGCGAAACCGCCGTTGCCTGGTCGAGCTGGTCGACGAGGCCGATCGCGGCGATACCGTGCGAAATGGTGCCGCGCGTCGTCAGGACCGGCACCGCGACGATCGCCACGCCGCCGATATAGTTGCCGCGATCGATGCTGTAGCCCTCGCGGCGCGCCCGCTCCACGTCGCGGCGCCACGCCTCCCAGGTTGGCGCGTTGTGCCAATGCAGCGAACGGAAGCGCGTCTCCAGCTCGGCCCACGAATGGCCGCCGAATGCCGCCACGCACCGGCCGGTCGCGCTGATCAGGGCCGGGAAACGGCTGCCGACATCGACATGAAGGCGCATCGGGGCGCGGGCGCGGGAGAGCGCCACCACGATCATGTGTTCGAGTCCCACCAGCTCGACGCCGACCGCCGTCACGCCGTGCAGCGCCGATACCCGATCCAGTTCCGGCTGCACCAGATTGGGGAAACTGGCGGTCTCCAGCACCGCGCGCGCCAGCGGAAGCATGCCGACGCCGAGACTGTACCGTTTGGTGGCGGGATCGACCTTCACCAGACGTTCCACGACGAGCGCGCGCAGGATGTGCAGGCACGTGCTGGGCACGAAGCCCAGCCCGTCGGCAATCGCTTTCAGGCCGAGCGGCGCCCGGTTGCCGCCGAGCAGGCGAAGGATGGCGATGGCCCGGGTGACCGCGGGGACCGCGCGGACACGTGGCATTGCCCGGTTGCCGCCGACCGCGGGCAAGATCGTCGTCCCGGAATCCGGACCGTCATTCATGATTGTATATGTACAATTATCAGTCCTATTTGACAATCTGGAATTCCGGACCGTAAGTTCCGGCCGATCTGTTTTCCGCCCTCGCGAGCGCCAATGACCCGGCTGACCGAACACACGAGCTACGCGGCGGCGCAAGAGCATTTCTCGCCGGCCAGGCTGTGGGAGCTGTTCGACGGCAACCGCGACAGCATGAACATCGCGCACGAGTGCATCGACCGGCACGTCGATGGCGAGCGGACGGCCGTGATCCTCGTCCATGCCGATGGCCGCGACGAGATGCTGAGCTTCGGACAAATCGCCGGTGATTCCGCGCGCTTCGCCCATTATCTCGCGGCCGAGGGCATCCGGCCCGGCGATCGCGTGGCGGTCATGCTCGAACCGTCGCGCGCCTTCTACATGGCGGTGTTCGGAGCGATGAAGCTGGGCGCCATCGCGGTTCCCCTGTTCACGTTGTTCGGACCCGACGGCATCAAGCTCCGTCTCGACGACTGTTCGCCGCGCCTGCTCGTCACCACCGCGGAAAAGGCACCGCTGGCGGCCGGAATGCCCGATCTCCGGGTGCTCGTCCCCGACGCGGATTTCATGGCCGGGCTCGCGCGCTTCGAGCCGCGCTTCGGGGCCGTCACGCGCGCCGACGCCGTCGCGATCTACCAGTACACGTCGGGCACGACGCGCGAACTGCCCGAGGCGGTCAAGCACACGCATCGTTCGATCGTCACGCTCATGCTGGCGGCGCTTTACGGCACCGGCCTGCGACCCGGCGACCGCTTCCTGTGCCCCTCCTCGCCGGCGTGGGGGCATGGCCTGTGGCACGGCACCCTCGCACCGCTGGCTTTGGGGATCACCATCGGCGCCTATGCCGGACGGTTCGACGCCGAGCGCCTGCTGAAGGCACTGGAAGACCACCGCTTCACCAACATCTCGGCGGCCGCGACCCACTACCGCATGATGCGGGTTTCGGGTGCGGCGCCGCGCTATCGCCACGCGCTGGAGAAGCTGTCCTTCACGGGCGAGCCGATCGACGGCGAGACCGCGGCGTTCGTCGAGACGTCCTTTGGCCAACTGGCCCGCAGCATGTACGGCACCACCGAGATCGGCGTGGTGCTGGTCGGCTATCCAGGCGCCGCGGATTTCGCCTTCAAGCCCGGTTCGCTCGGCAAGCCGGTTCCCGGCGGTCGCGTCGAGGTGCAGGACGCCGAAGGCAAGCCCTGCCCGCCCGGCGTCACGGGCGAACTGAAGGTCTGGCGTCGCGACGGCTGGATCGCCACCAAGGATCTCGGCCGGATCGACGCGGACGGCTATTTCTTCCACGCTGGCCGAGCCGACGACGTCATCGTCTCGGCCGGCTGGACGATGAGCGCGGTCGAGATCGAGGACGCGATCCTCAAGCATCCCGACGTTCGCGAGGCCGCGGCCATCGGCGTGCCCGACGCGCTGCGCGGCCAGGTCGTCAAGGCCTTCGTCGTGGCCAACCGGCCCGGCGACGATGCCTTCGCGCGCGAAATCCAGGACCTCGTGCGGTCCCGATTGAGCCAGCACGAATACCCGCGCCAGGTCGCCTTCGCGACCGAACTGCCCAAAACGCCGGCCGGCAAGGTGAACCGCAAGGTTCTCCGCGACCGCGAAGCCGCCACGCCATCCCCGGCCGCCTGACGGCCCGGCAACCAAGGACACCCCGATGCAGACCGCCACGACCCGCGAATTCCCGAAGATCACGCAGGAAGGCCTCGACGCCCTGCGCCAACGCCTCGGCGTCCGGATCGGCGTCACCGCCGAGCCGTGGTGCCACGAAGCGACGCGCGACAACATCCGCCACTACGCCCACGGCATCGGCGACGACAACCCGCTGTGGTGCGTGCCCGAATACGCGGCGAAAACCCGGCACGGCGGCATCGTCGCGCTGCCGAGCTTCCTGTTCGCCACCAGCCGTATCGTGTCGGGCTATGTCGGTGGCCTGCCGGGCGTCCACGCCATGTGGTCGGGATCGGACTGGGCCTGGCACAAGCAGGTCCACCGCAACGATACGATCACCACCGAGGCCTGGCTGAAGGACGTGGTCGAGCACCAGACTCGCTTCGCCGGTCGCGCCGTCCAGCAGACCTACCACGTGGATTTCTACAACCAGCACGGCGACCTGGTGGCCGGCGCCGACAGCTGGTGCTTCCGCACCGAGCGCGACCACGCCCGCGAGCAAGGCACCAAGTACGGCGAGCTGAAGGGGCGCGCGCCGCGCCGCTACACCGACGAGGAACTCGCAGAGGCCTACAAGCTCTATGCCGAAGAGAAGATCAGGGGCGACGAGCCGCGGTACTGGGAAGACGTCGTCGAGGGCGAGGCACTGCCCACGATGCTGAAGGGACCGATGACGGTCACCGGCTTCATCGCCTACGCCCAGGGCTGGGGCGGCCTCTACATCCGCGCCAACAAGCTGGCCTGGAAGCTGGCCGAGGCCCATCCGGGGCTCGCCATCAAGAACCGATTCGGCGTTCCCGACTGCCCCGAGCGGGTCCACTGGGAAGAGGAGTTCGCGCTCGAGGTGGGGGCGCCCGGCGCCTACGACTACGGTCCCGAGCGCAGCTCGTGGCTGACCCACCACATGACCAACTGGATGGGCGACGACGGATTTCTCCGCCGCGCCACGTGCAGGATCCGCCGCCACAATCCGGCCGGCGACATGCTGTTCATCAAGGGCAAGGTGACGCGCAAATACGTCGAGGACGGCCGCCACCTGGTCGAGATCGAACAGGTCGCCACCAACCAGACCGACGAACTGTCGATCCTCGGCACCGGCGTGGTCGAATTGCCGACCCGCGCCTGAGCCGATACGCGACCGCCGCTTGCCGCAGGGCCGGCGGCGTTGCATTCAGGGTCCCGACGCAGGGAGGCAACCAGCATGAAGTCCATCGCGCGTATCGCCGGGGCGATCCTCGGTCTGTTGTGGGGGGCCGGCGCCGTGGCCCAGCCCTATCCGGCGAAGACGGTGCGTATCGTCGTTGCCTACGAGGCGGGCCAGGGTACCGACGTGGCGGCCCGGTACTTCGCCGAGCATCTGTCGAAAGCGACCGGGCAGACGTTCTACGTCGAGAACAAGCCCGGCGCCGGCGGCAACATCGGCACCGAGGCCGCGGCGCGGGCCGCGCCGGACGGCTACACGCTGACCATGGGCACCAGCGCCACCCACAGCATGAACGAGTTTCTCTACCCGTCGATCGGCTATGATTCCGAAAAGGATTTCGAGCCCGTCGTGCTGGTCGGCATGCTGCCGATGGTGATCTCCGCCCATCCCTCGTTTCCGGCCAACTCGCTGGCCGACCTGATCGCCGCGGCCAAGGGAAGCCCCGACAAGATCGACATGGCGCTGCCCAGCACGACGGCGCGGATCGTGTTCGAGCTGCTCAAGCAGCGCACCGGCGCGCCGTTGTTCGGCATCCCCTACAAGGGCTCGGCCTCGGCGATGAACGAGGTGGTCGGCGGCCAGGTCAAACTGACCATCGACACGGTTACCGCCACCCGCGGCCATGTCGGCGCCGGCAAGCTCAAGGCGCTCGCGATCACCACGCTCAAGGCCAGCGAACTGCTGCCCGGCGTGCCCTCGGTCGCCGAGCAGGGCGTGCCCGGTTTCGAGACGACGGCGTGGAACGCACTCTACGCGCCGCGCGGCACCCCGCGCGCCGTGGTCGATCGCCTCAACGCCGAGATGGTGAAAATCCTGGCGATGCCCGAGGCCCGCCAGCGCCTGCTCCAGCTCGGCTTCGAACCGGCCGGCGGAACGCCCGACCAGCTCGCCGACTTCGTGCGTCGCGAACGCGCCAAGTGGGGACCGCTGATCAAGGCCGCCGGTCTGAAGGGCGGCTGAGCACGCGGCGACTCCGCAAACCCATTGCCATGGCCGGGATATCGGGTCTATCGATCGGCTGAACGGCCGTTCATGCCGTGGACAATCACCAGCAGCGGCGCGGGCCGCCCCGGGAGGCGACGATGAAGTTCACCTGGTTCCACCTGATGCCCTGGCCGCACCTGCCCGAGGATTTCCGCGAGAAGTACCGCTCGGTCTGGGTCGACATTCCGACCACGCTCTACGATCCCCGCCGCGGCCACGGCGTCTATCACGACTATCTCGACCAGCTCGAATACGCCGAGAAAGTCGGCTTCGATGGCCTCGGCGTCAACGAGCACCACGCCAACGCCTATGGCCTGATGCCCTCGCCCAACATCATGGCCGCCACGCTCGCGCGCCGCACCAGCAAGGCCGCCCTGATGGTGCTGGGCAACTCGATTGCCCTCTACAATCCGCCGATCCGGGTCGCCGAGGAATTCGCCATGCTCGACGTGATGTCGGGCGGCCGTCTGGCCGCGGGCTTCCCGGTCGGCACCTCGATGGACACCAACTACGCCTATGGCCAGATTCCCGCGCTCACCCGCGAGAAATACACCGAGGCGCACGAGCTGATCATGAAGGCGTGGCGCGAGGACGAGCCCTTCGCCTTCAACGGCCGCTATACCCAGCTGCGCTACGTCAATTGCTGGCCCAAGCCGATCCAGCGGCCGCGCCCGCCGATCTTCATCCCCGGCGGCGGCTCGATCGAGACCTACGATTTCTGTATCGAGAACGACTACACCTACTGCTACCTAAGCTACTCCGGCTACCTTCGCGCCAAGCAGCTGATGGATGGCTACTGGGAGCGCGTGGCGAAGGCCGGCAAGGACGAGAGCCCCTATCGCGGCGGCTTCGCCCAGGTCATCTGCGTCGCCGACACGGATGCCGAGGCCGAAAAGCTCTACGCCAGCCACGTCCATTATTTCTATAACCGCTGCCTGCACGTCTATCCCGGCTTCGCCGACGCGCCCGGCTACCGCACGATCAAGACGCTGCAAGCCAACATGATCACGCAGCTGACCCAGGCCCAGCTGCGCAACTACCCGACCCTGACCTGGAAGGACCTGGTCGACCAGGGCTACGTCATCGCCGGTTCGCCCGAGACGGTGCATGACCGCATGGTCGACCTCGCCAAATCGCTGCGCGTGGGCAACATTTTCGGCCTGTTCCAGGTCGGCGACATGCCCGGCGACAAGGTGCGCAACTCGACGAAGCTTTTCGCCGAGAAGGTCATGCCGCGGCTGAAGCAGTCGATGTTCCGCGAGTGGGACCACGACGACCGCTTCTGGATCAAGCCGCTGCCGGCCAACGAACAGCGCGTCGCCGCGGAGTAACGCCGCAACCACCTGGCCCACGACGGCGGCGACCGCGTCGCCGTCGGCCGAACCTCCTCGCCTCCAGCCATCGAGTAGCCCGATGCCCTCCTCTTCCCGCCTGATCGACGTCGCCGGCGGCCGCGCCAGTATCCGCGTCCACGAAGCCGGCGACGGCGCCCCGCTGCTGTTCCTGCACGGCGCCGGCGGCCTGATGCGCGACGATCCGTTCTTCGCCGCGCTCGCGAGCCGCTACCACGTCTACGCCCCGATGCTACCCGGCTACGAGGACTCCACGGGCGAGGAACGGCTGCGCACGATGCTCGACATCACGCTGCACCAGTTCGATGTCATGGAGGCGCTGGGCCTGAGCAAGCCGTTGCTGGTGGGCCTGTCGATGGGCGGCATGATCGCCGCCGAAATGGCCGCACTCGCCCCCAACGAGATCGAGCGGCTCTGTCTCGTTGCCCCGGCCGGCCTGTGGCTCGACGCGAAACCCATCACCGACATGTTCGCCCTGCTGCCCCAGGAATTCCCGTCGTACCTGTTCCACGACGTCGTCAAGGGCGCCGCGCTGATGACGCCCGGCGGCGACCTCAACGACGTGAACTTCCTCGCCGATTTCATGGTCATGAACGCGCGCCGCCTCGGCACCGCCGGCAAGATGCTGTTTCCGATTCCCGACCGCGGCCTGCGCGAGCGCCTCTACCGCGTGAAGGCGCGCACCATCGTCGTCTGGGGCGAATCCGACCGCCTGATCCCGCCGGTCTACGCCGCGGAATTCCAGAAGGAGATCGCCGGCAGCCGCGTCGTCATGGTGCCAAAGGCCGGCCATCTGGTTGGGCACGAGCAACCGGAAGCGGTGTTGCGGGCGCTGACGGAATTGAACTGAGGAGGGGGTATCTGGCGGATACTGCTTTCAGCCTTTCAGGTCCCTCCTCCCAGGCTCCGGCCAAGGCATCTACACGTCTCGACGCCCGTCGGCGATACAACCCCGATGTCATCCCGAGAGGCTGTGACTTTTTCCTGGCGCTGTCGATGGAGGCCTGATTCACTGTCGGTCGAGGGAGATTTCCATGCCCCAGACCGCTGCCAGCCTCTTCGACGAGCTGCCCGAGCAAGCCGTGCCGGCGCGCGACCCCGGGGCTGCGCGGATCACGCGTGCGTACCGCGGCGACGTGCGGTTC
>CAMDVZ010000147.1 GCA_945878895.1 Caenispirillum bisanense
CCGTCAGGCAGATTCACTTATCTTGGCGGCTGTCCTTAGAGAAGGCTGGATCGTCGCCGACGACTGGACCCGGATCGCCGCCGACGAACCCTTGCCACCGTCTGGCGCGATCCTCATCGCCGGCACGCGTTTCGTCCGCGACCGCGACGCGCTGCTCGCGCGCGCGGCGCGGCTCGGCGTCACGATCACCAACGACGTCGATGTCGCGACCCTCGCGCCCGACCTGGCGCGGCTGGCACTGATCGCGTTGAACTTTCCGAAATTCAGCGACGGGCGCGCCTGCTCGCAAGCCCGGCTGTTGCGCGAGCGGCACGGCTTCGCGGGCGAAATCCGCGCCACCGGCCAAGTGCTGCTCGACCAGTTGCTGCACATGCGCCGCTGCGGCTTCGACGCTTTCGAGATGGCGCATCCCGATCCGGAAGCGGCGTGGCGACGGGCGATGTCGGCCTACGCGGCGTTCTATCAGCCGACCGGATTCCGCGCCGCGCGCCGGACCGCCTGAGCCAACAGAAGCCGGTCGCGCCCGCGGCACGGGCGGCAACGACACGGCTCGTCCACATCTCCGTCACGCGTCCGTCATCGTCGGGGCCTACAGTGGTCGTCGCCACGATGGATACGTTTCGTTGACACAACGCCCTCTTCCGACACCCGGCGCCACCTTGCCGTCGTCGCCCGCACGGGACGATGGACCGTGACATCGGGTCGTTCCATCGCGTTCCGGGCATCGGGCGAAGACACGCGTCGCGCGCGCCGCGTTCCGCCCGGCGGCGCCCGGCCCCCATCACCGACAAGACATGCCGCTCCGGGCCGATCGGGGCGCGCCCGGCGGCCGGCAGGCGCCGGCAGGAGAACCCCGACATGACCATCGATGCCGCGCGCGCCCTCGACGGCCAGCGCGACGAACATCTGCTGCGCGACGCCGTCCACCGCCACGACGCCCTGTCGCGGGCCGGTCTCGACGAGCGGCTGTTCACGCTCGCCTTCTCGGGCATGGTCTACGCCCAGATCTGGGAAGATCCCGAGGTCGATCTGGCGGCGATGGAGATCGAGCCCACGCACCGCATTATCGCGATCGCCTCGGGCGGCTGCAACGTGCTGAGCTATCTCGTCGCCGAGCCGGCCCATGTTCTCGCGGTCGACCTCAACCGCGCCCACGTCGCGCTGACGAAGCTGAAACTGGCCGGCATCCGGCACCTGCCGACATGGGAGGATTTCTTCCGCTTCTTCGGCGAGGCCAACCGGCGGGATAATCTCGCGCTGTTCGGCGCCATCGAACCGCATCTCGACGCCGAAACGGTAGCCTTCTGGCGCGGCCGTTCCATCACCGGCCGCCGCCGGCTGTCGATGTTCGCCGCCAACATCTACCGGCGCGGCCTGCTGGGCCGCTTCATCGGCGCCGGCCACGCCCTCGCCCGCCTGCACGGCATCGACCTCCGCGAGCTGATGCGCGCGCGCACGCTCGCGGAGCAACGCGATTTCTTCGAGACCCGCATCGCGCCGCTGTTCGAACGCCGCCTGGTGCGCTGGCTGGTGCGCCGTCGCGCGACGCTGTTCGGACTTGGCATCCCGCCGGCCCAGTACGACGCGCTCGCGGGCCCCTCGGGCGACATGGGCGCGGTGCTGCGCCAACGCCTCGAGCGGCTGGCGTGCGACTTTCCGCTCAGCGAGAACTACTTCGCCTGGCAGGCGTTCAACCGCGGCTACGCACGCGACGGCAACGGCCCCGTGCCGCCATACCTGCAACGCGCCAACCACGAGCGGATCGCCAACGCCGCCTCGCGCGTCGAGGTCGTCAGGACCTCGTTCACGTCGCAGCTGGCCTCGATGGCGGACCACAGCCTCGACCGCTACGTCCTGCTCGATGCCCAGGACTGGATGAACCCGGCGCAGCTGACGGCGCTGTGGACCGAGATCACGCGCACCGCCAGGCCCGGCGCGCGCGTCATCTTCCGCACCGCCGGCGAGGCGACGATCCTGCCGGGCCGGGTGCCCGACGACGTCCTGGGTCGCTGGCGCTACGAGGCGGAAAAGTCCCGGCAGCTCGGCAAGCGGGACCGTTCCGCCATCTATGGCGGTTTCCATCTCTACGTGCTGCATGAACAGGCGTAGCGCCGAAGACGGCGTCCTGCCGGGCGGCGACGGCGCCGCGCACGGACCGCGCATGGACGGCATCTATCGCCACCAGCGCCACGTCTACGATCTCACCCGCAAATACTACCTGCTCGGCCGCGACCGGCTGATCGAGCGGCTGGACGTTGCCGCCGGCGGCGCGGCGATCGAGATCGGCTGCGGCACCGGCCGCAACCTCGTCCTCGTCGCCGGACGTTACCGGAACGCCGCGCTGTACGGCATCGACATCTCCTCGGCGATGCTGTCGACGGCACATGCGTCGCTGGCCCGCCGCGGCTTCGCCGGTCGCGTGACGCTGGCGCGTGCCGATGCCGTCGCGTTCGATCCCGCGGCGAACGCCTGGCCGGGAAAGTTCGAGCGGGTCTTCTTCTCCTACACGCTGTCCATGATCCCCGACTGGAAGGGCGCGCTCGCCAACGCGATGGAGATGCTCGGCCCCGGCGGCGAGCTGCACGTGGTGGATTTCGGTCAATGCGAAGGATTGCCGGGTTGGTTCCGGCGCGGCCTGTTCGGGTGGCTGGCGCGCTTCCACGTGATGCCGCGTCGCGATCTCGTCAACGTGCTGCGCGATCTCGCCGCCAGCCGGTCGCTCGACGTCGCGTTCGAACCGCTGTATCGCGGCTACGCCTGGTACGCCCGGGTCGGCCGCGCGCTGGAGCGGTAACGCTCGACAGCCGCGGAACGGCGGACCACCATCGCGGCTCGACCATCGACGATCCGGAGCCGCGCGTGGACCTCGCCAAGAACCATCTCGACATCGGCCTGTTCAGCACCAGGCGCGACGAGCAGCTCGCCTTCTGGCAAGGACCGGTCGGGCTGCCCTACGACCACATGGGCAAGCTCGGCGGCGGCATGCAACAGCACCGCCACCATATGAACGGCTCGATCCTGAAGATGAACCATTCGCGCGCCGGCCTGCCCGACGCGCCGCCCTCGGGCATCGTCGAACTGCTGATCGCGCGCGAGGGGCTCGACGCGCCGCGCCACCTGATGGACCCCGACGGCAACCGCGTCACGCTGGTACCCAAGGGCTGCGAGGGAGTCGAGGGCATCGGCATCGTGCTGCGGGTCGCCAACCGCGACGCCACGGACCGCTTCTACCGCCACGCCATGCAGTTCGACTCGCCGCGCAAGGGCGTCTATCGCTGCGGCGACTCGCTGGTGATCGTGGGCGAGGAAGGCAAGGTCGAGCGCTGCACCGAGTGGCGGGCGCCGGGCTACCGCTACATGACCGTGCAGATCAGGGATTGCGTCGCCGAGCACGCCGGCATCCTGGCGCGCGGCGGCGAGGAAGGCCAACCGGCCAAAATCCTCGGCGACACCGTCCGCTTCTCCTTCGTGCGCGACCCCGACGGCAACCACATCGAGGTCTCGCAACGCGCCTCGCTAACCGGCGGCCATCTCTGATTGCGGGGAACGTGGCCGAAGGACCCCGACGCGGCGACGACGCCTCGCTAGCGCCCGAGAAATCCGGGGTCCCTTGCTCCGTTCTGCATGACCCGTGGGTGTGCACCGGTGTGCGTCGAGATGTCTTGGTATCTTGGCGGCCGCCGCAAAACGCGCGACCGCCGGGCGAAGGTGCGTGCCCTCGCCGTTCCTACAGCGCCGCGGCCTGCTTCTTCGACCGCTTGCGCTGCTCGGGCAGCAGCAGGCGCTTGCGCAGGCGGATCGACTTGGGCGTGATCTCGACCAGCTCGTCGTCCTCGATGTAGGCGATGGCCTGTTCGAGCGAGAGCCGACGCGGCGGGGTCAGGCGGACCGCTTCGTCTTTCGAGGTGGTGCGGATGTTCGTGAGCTGCTTGCCCTTGAGCGGATTGACGTCGAGATCGCTGTCGCGCGTGTGCTCGCCGATGATCATGCCTTCGTACACCGCGACGCCGGGATCGATCATCATCGGCCCGCGGTCCTCGAGGTTCCACAACGCATAGGCAACGGCGGTGCCCTCGGCGTTGGCGATCAGCACGCCGTTGCGGCGACCCTGTATGGGGCCGCGATAGGCGCCGTAGGAATGGAACACGCGGTTCATGATTCCGGTGCCGCGGGTGTCGGTGAGGAACTCGCCGTGGTAGCCGATCAGGCCGCGCGAGGGGGCGTGGAAAACCAGCCGCGTCTTGCCGCCGCCGGAGGGACGCATCTCCTGAAGTTCGGCCTTGCGCTGGCTCATCTTCTCGACCACCGGGCCGGTGAAGCCCTCGTCGACGTCGATCACGACTTCCTCGATCGGCTCCAGCCGCTGGCCGGTCTGCGGATCGGGACGGAACAGCACGCGCGGACGGCCGACGGCCAGCTCGAAGCCCTCGCGCCGCATGGTCTCGATCAGCACGCCCAACTGCAATTCGCCGCGGCCCGCCACTTCGTAGGCTTCGGCGTTCTCCGTCTCGCGCACGTGGATGGCGACGTTGCCTTCGGATTCGCGCATCAGCCGGTCGCGAATCATGCGGCTGGTGACCTTGTCGCCCTCGCGGCCGGCCAGCGGCGAGTCGTTGACCTGGAAGGTCATGGCAAGCGTCGGCGGATCGATCGGCTGGGCGGGCAAGGCCTTCTCGACGCCGACTTCGCAGATCGTATCGGCGACCGTGGTGCCCTTGAGCCCGGCGATGGCGACGATGTCGCCGGCCGAGGCCGACTCGACGGCAGTCCGTTCGAGGCCGCGGAAAGCCAGCAGCTTGGTGATGCGGCCCTGCTCGATCAGCTTGCCGTCGGCCGACAGCGACTTGATGGTCGCGTTGGCCTTGACGGTGCCGGACTGGATGCGCCCCGTGAGCACGCGGCCGAGGAAATTGTCGGCCTCCAGCGTCGTGACCAGCATGCGGAAGGGCTCGTCGGGCTGCACGGTCGGCTGCGGCACGTGGCGCAGCACCAGATCGAACAGCGGCGCCAGGTCCTTGCGCTCGGCTTCCAGCGTTTCGGCGGCCCAGCCCTGCTTGGCCGAGGCGAACAGGGTCGGGAAATCGAGCTGGTCGTCGTCGGCGTCGAGGGCGGAGAACAGGTCGAAAATCTCGTCGTGGACTTCATGCGCGCGCGCGTCGGGCCGGTCGACCTTGTTGATCAGCACGATCGGACGCAGGCCCAGCCGCAGCGCCTTGCCGGTGACGAACTTGGTCTGCGGCAAGGGTCCTTCGGCGGCATCCACCAGCACCACGACGCCGTCGACCATCGAGAGGATGCGCTCGACCTCGCCGCCGAAATCGGCGTGGCCGGGCGTGTCCACGATATTGATGCGCACGCCTTTCCACTCGACCGACGTGCACTTGGCGAGAATGGTGATGCCGCGCTCGCGCTCCAGGTCGTTGGAGTCCATGGCGCGCTCCTGAACCTGCTGGTTCACGCGGAACGTGCCGGTCTGTTGCAGCAGGCGATCGACCAGCGTCGTCTTGCCATGGTCGACGTGCGCGATAATCGCGATGTTGCGGATTTCCATCGGGGGGCCAATCTTGTGCGGAGTGGCGGCGCTTATACGGGCGTTGCTGCGTCGCAGCAAGCGACGGTATCGGTTGGCTGCCGGCCGTCGTTTTGGTTCCGATTCGCGACCGATCCGGTAATTTCCGAACCTCGGCGGGCATTGAATCGACGCGATAATAACCTGCCTCCCGGAAAATGTGTCAACAACACTGACGAATCGGTTTGCGAGCCGGTTTGAATCGTGCATATGGGGGCGACGTGCGCGCGGAGGGGCCCGCCGCGCGCGTCACCCGTCTGCGTAGTCGATGAAGGACAACGGCCATGGCGCTGCCGCCGGCACAGGGTCTGTATGACCCGAGGAACGAGCACGATTCGTGCGGTGTGGGATTCGTGGCCGACATCAAGGGCCGCAAATCGCACGATATCGTTCGTCAGGGCCTGCAGATCCTGGTCAATCTCGATCATCGCGGCGCCGTCGGCGCCGATCCGCTGATGGGCGACGGCGCGGGCTGCATGATCCAGATGCCGGACGCGCTGCTACGCGCCTGGGCTGGCCGGAGCGGCACGACCTTGCCGCCGGCGGGTCATTATGCCGTGGCAATGTGTTTCCTTCCCCGGGACGAGGCAGCCCGGAACTTCGCGATCAGGCAGTTCGAGCACTTCGTCAAGGTCGAGGGCCAGACGCTGGTCGGCTGGCGCGACGTACCGACCGACCTGACCGGACTCGGCAAGGCCGTGATCGAGACCATGCCGGTGATCCGCCAGGCCATCGTCGGACGCAGCCCGAAGCTGGCCGACCAGGACGCCTTCGAGCGCAAGCTGCTGGTGATCCGCAAGCAGACCCAGAACCCGCTGGCGGAGCTGGCGAAGAAGCACAAGCTCCCCGAGCTGACGCAGCTCTACATGCCGTCGTTCTCGTCGCGCACGGTGGTCTACAAGGGCCTGCTGCTGGCGCCCCAGGTCGAGAGCTTTTACGCCGACCTGCGCGACCCGCTGACCGAATCGGCACTGTGCCTCGTGCATCAGCGTTTCTCGACCAACACCTTCCCATCGTGGAAGCTGGCGCATCCCTACCGCTTCATCGCCCACAACGGCGAGATCAACACGGTGCGCGGCAACGTCAACTGGATGTACGCGCGCCGCCGGACGCTCGAATCGGACCTGCTCGGCCCCGATCTCGACAAGATGTGGCCGCTGATCCCGCACGGCCAGTCCGACACCGCCTGCCTCGACAACGCGCTCGAGGTGCTGATGGCCGGCGGCTATCCGCTGTCGCACGCCATGATGATGCTGATTCCGGAGGCGTGGGCCGGCAACCCGCTGATGGATCCGCAGCGCAAGGCGTTCTACGAATACCACGCGGCCCTGATGGAGCCGTGGGACGGCCCCGCCTCGATCGCCTTCACCGACGGCCGCCAGATCGGCGCCACGCTCGATCGCAACGGCCTGCGGCCGGCGCGCTTCATCGTCACCGACGACGATCTGGTCGTGATGGCGTCCGAATCGGGCGTGCTGCCGATCCCCGAGGACAAGATCCGCCGCAAGTGGCGGCTGCAGCCCGGCAAGATGCTGCTGATCGACCTCGAACAGGGCCGCATCGTCGAGGACGAGGAGCTCAAGCGCACGCTCGCCGCGGCGAAGCCCTACGAGGACTGGCTGAAGGCCACGCAATACAAGCTCGACGAGCTCGACGACGTCCCCGAGGCGCCGCAGCCGGCGCCCTCGAACGATCCCTCGACCTTGCTCGATCGCCAGCAGGCATTCGGCTACACCCAGGAAGACATCCAGTTCTTCCTCGAACCGATGGCGAAGGAGCCCGACGATCCGATCGGATCGATGGGCACCGACACGCCCATCGCGGTGCTGTCGGCCCGGCCGAAGCTGCTCTACAACTACTTCAAGCAGAACTTCGCCCAGGTCACCAATCCGCCGATCGATCCGATCCGCGAGGAGCTGGTGATGTCGCTGGTGTCGATGATCGGCCCGCGCCCGAACCTGCTCGGCCGCCAGGCCGGCACCCACAAGCGACTGGAAGTGTCGCAGCCGGTGCTGACCAACGCCGAGCTGGAGAAGATCCGTTCGATCTCGGAGCTGCTCGACGGCGCCTTCCGCACCGCCACCATCGACACGACGTGGGCCGCCGCCGACGGTGCCGCCGGTCTCGAACGTGCGCTCGACCGCATCTGCTCGGAAGCCACCGACGCGGTGCTGGCCGACAACAACATCCTGATCCTGTCCGATCGCCTCGTATCGGCCGACCGCATCCCGATCCCGGCCCTGCTGGCGACGGCGGCGGTGCATCACCACCTGATCCGCCGCGGCTTGCGCACCCAGACCGGACTTGTCGTCGAGACGGGCGAGGCGCGCGAGGTGCATCACGTCTGCTGCCTGGCCGGCTTCGGCGCCGAAGCGATCAACCCGTATCTCGCGTTCGAGACGCTGGAGCAGATCCGCGTCGAGAGCGGCCTGAAGCTGAAGACCTACGAAGTCCAGAAGAACTACATCAAGGCGGTCGGCAAGGGCCTGCTAAAGGTGATGTCCAAGATGGGCATCTCGACCTACCAGTCCTATTGCGGGGCGCAGATTTTCGACGCCATCGGACTCCATAGCGGCTTCGTGGAGAAGTACTTCACCGGCACCGCCACCACCATCGAGGGTGCGGGCTGGCGCGAGATCGCCGAGGAGACGGTGCGCCGCCATCGCGACGCCTACGGCGACAGCCCGATCTATCGCACCATGCTCGACGCCGGCGGCGACTACGCCTTCCGGCTGCGCGGCGAGGACCATGCCTGGACGCCGGAGTCGGTGGCGAAGCTGCAGCATGCCGTGCGCGGCAACCTGCCCGACGAATACAAGGCCTTCGCGCGCACGATCAACGAGCAGAACGAGCGTCTGCTGACGATCCGCGGCCTGATGGAATTCAGGTGGGCCGACACGCCGGTGCCGGTCGAGGAAGTCGAGCCGGCCAAGGACATCGTGCGGCGCTTCGCGACCGGTGCCATGAGCTTCGGCTCGATCAGCCGCGAGGCCCACACCACGCTCGCCATCGCGATGAACCGGATCGGCGGCAAGTCCAACACCGGCGAGGGCGGCGAGGAAACCGACCGTTTCATGCCGATGCCCAACGGCGATTCGATGCGTTCGGCGATCAAGCAGGTCGCTTCGGGCCGTTTCGGCGTCACCGCGGAGTATCTCGTCAACGCCGACGACCTGCAGATCAAGATGGCCCAGGGCGCCAAGCCCGGCGAGGGCGGCCAGCTGCCCGGCCACAAGGTCGACAAGAACATCGCGCGGGTACGCTACTCGACGCCGGGCGTCGGCCTGATCTCGCCGCCGCCACACCACGACATCTATTCGATCGAGGATCTGGCGCAGCTGATCCACGATCTGAAGAACGCCAACCCGGCCGCGCGCGTGTCGGTCAAGCTGGTCTCCGAGGTCGGCGTCGGCACGGTCGCGGCCGGCGTGTCCAAGTGCAAGGCCGACCACGTCACGATCTCCGGCTACGAAGGCGGTACCGGCGCCTCGCCGCTGACGTCGCTGACGCATGCCGGCTCGCCCTGGGAGATCGGTCTCGCCGAGACGCAACAGACGCTGGTGCTGAACGGCCTGCGCGGGCGCATTGCCGTCCAGGTCGACGGCGGCCTGCGCACCGGACGCGACGTCGCCATCGGCGCGCTGCTGGGCGCCGACGAATTCGGCTTCGCGACCGCGCCGCTGATCGCGGCCGGCTGCATCATGATGCGCAAGTGCCATCTCAACACCTGCCCGGTCGGCGTCGCCACCCAGGACCCGGTGCTGCGGAAGCGCTTCACCGGCGCGCCCGAGCACGTCATCAATTACTTCTTCTTCGTCGCCGAGGAACTGCGCGAGATCATGGCGCGGCTCGGCTTCCGCACGCTCAACGAGATGATCGGCCATGTCGACCGTCTCGACATGCGCCGCGCGCTGGATCACTGGAAGGCCGGCGGCGTCGATCTGACGAAGCTGCTCTACCAGCCGCCCGCGAAGCCGGGCGTGGCGATCTGGAACACCGAGCGGCAGAACCATGGACTCGAACGGGCGCTCGACCACGAGCTGATCGCCGAGGCCAAGGACGCCTTCGAGGGCGGCAAGCCGGTGCGCATCGAGAAGACGGTGCGCAACGTCAACCGCACGGTCGGCGCCATGCTGTCGGGACAGGTCGCCAAGCGCTACGGCCATGCCGGGCTGCCCGAGGACACGATCTCGGTCCGCCTGACCGGCACCGCCGGCCAGAGCTTCGGCGCCTTCCTCGCGCGCGGCGTGTCGCTGGAACTGACGGGCGATGCCAACGACTATGTCGGCAAGGGCCTGTCGGGTGGCCGCGTCGTGGTGCGCCAGCCCGGTCACGTCGACCGCGACCCCACGCGCAACATCATCGTCGGCAATACCGTGCTCTACGGCGCGATCGCCGGCGAAGCCTACTTCCAGGGCGTCGCGGGCGAACGCTTCGCGGTGCGCAATTCAGGCGCCGTCACCGTCGTCGAAGGCACCGGCGACCATGGTTGCGAGTACATGACCGGCGGCGTCGTGGCCGTGCTGGGCGACACCGGCCGCAACTTCGCGGCCGGCATGTCCGGCGGCATCGCCTACGTCTACGATCCCGACGGCCGCTTCCGCGACCACTGCAATCCCGCGATGGTCGAGGTCGAGCCGCTAGCGCCCGCCGCGACCGCCGATGACCTGGACAGCCGTCCGCGCCAGAAATCGCCAAGCACCGACGACAACGGCATGGGCGACATGCTGCGGTTCGACGCCGAGCGGCTGCGCATCCTGGTGGAACGCCATCTGCTCCACACCGGCAGCGCGCGCGCCCGCATGGTGCTC
>CAMDVZ010000148.1 GCA_945878895.1 Caenispirillum bisanense
CCGGTTTCGACCAGTTCGCCGAACCCGCGAACATAGTCGAAGTCGACAATCCCGGTCTCACCTCGCCCAATCTCGCGAACTTCGACTGGAAGCGCCTGCCGCGTCCGGTCTACCCGCTGGACGAGGACGCGACCTGGACCGTGCCGAACAACTGATCGCCAAACACGCCGATAGACGAAGGAAACCACATGAACCCCGTTCCGCTCGCGCGCCGCCTCGCGCTCGCCGCCGCCGGTGCCGTCGCCCTCGCGACCGGTCTTTCCGGCACCGCCGTCGCCCAGCCGGCGACCAAGACGCTACGCGTGGTCATGCACTCGGATCTGAAGATCCTCGATCCGGTCTGGACCACCGCCTACATCGTGCGCAACCACGGTTTCATGATCTACGATCAGCTGTTCGCGCTCGACGCGAATCTGGAGCCCCGACCGCAGATGGTCGAGAGCTGGACGGCGAGCCCCGACAATCTGGTCTGGACGTTCACGCTGCGCGAGGGGCTGAAATTCCACGACGGCCAGCCCGTGACCGCCGAGGATTGCGTCGCCTCGCTCAAGCGCTGGGGTGCCGCCGACACGGTCGGACGACGGATGATGACCTTCGTGTCGACCATGGTGCCGGTCGACGCGAAAACCTTCCGGATCGAGCTCAAGGAACCGTTCGGGCCGATGCTGAAGGCGCTCGCCAAGTCGAGCTCGGTGCCGCCGTTGATCATGCCCAAGCGGGTCGCCGACACGCCCTACACCCAGCAAATCTCCGACATGACGGGCTCGGGTCCGTTCATCTTCAAGCGCGACGAGTGGAAGCCGGGGGACAAGGTCGGCTACGTGCGCAACCCCGACTACCAGCCACGCGCCGAGCCGCCCTCGGGCCTCGCGGGTGGCAAGGTGGTCAAACTCGACCGTGTCGAGTGGATCGCGATGCCGGACTCCCAGACGGCGATCAACGCGCTCGCCAACGGCGAGATCGACATGATCGAGCAGCCCCGGCACGACCTGCTGCCGGTGCTGGAGAAGGAAAAGGACATCGCGATCACCCTGCCCGACAAGTTCGGGGCGATCAACATCCTGCGTTTCAACTGGCTGCATGCGCCGTTCAACGACGTGCGCGTCCGCCGCGCCGCCATGATGGCGCTGAACCGGGAAGACTTCCTGAAGGCCCAGATCGGCGATCCGCGTTACTACAAGGTGTGTGGCGCCCTGTTCGGCTGCGGCACGCCGCTGGAAACCACGGTCGGCAACGAGGGCCTGTTCGAGACCCGCTTCGAGGAGGCGCGCAAGCTGCTCAAGGAGGCCGGCTACGACGGCAGCCCGATCGTCCTGCTCCACTCGACCGATCTCGCGGTGCTGGCGAACCTCGCCCCGGTCGCCAAGGCGCTGCTGGAAAAGGGTGGCTTCAAGGTCGACATGCGCTCGATGGACTGGCAATCGTTGGTATCGCGGCGCTCGAAGAAGGATCCGCCGGCCCAAGGCGGCTGGAACATCGCCATGACGGCCGCCGCCACGGTGCTGCTACTCGATCCGGTCAACAACCACTACACCGAGGCGACCGGCGAGAAGGCCGCCTTCGGCTGGCCGACCGACGCCGAGACCGAGGCGCTGCGGGCGCGCTTCCTGCGCGAGACCGATCCCGCCCGCCAGAAGGAAATCGCCGCCGCGGTACAGAAGCGCGTGCTCGACCAGGGCATCGTGGCGAACCTCGGCCAGTACCTCCAGCCGACGGCGTTCCGACGCAGCGTGACGGGCCTCGTCGAGTCGCCCGTGCCGGTGTTCTGGAATGTGGAGAAACGGTGACAAAAAAGGCCGTCCATCGCCGGCTTGTCGCCCGAGGTGGTATCCTAACCGATTGATTTAAATGGAAAATATGGCCCTCTTGCCGCCAATGTCGGCCCACGGTCGGTGTGGCAAAATTGTCACTATTTTTACTGGACTCTGCCGGAAGGGCTGACCAGTATGCCTCGACTTCCAGGGCAGGGACGGTCGATCCACGGGCATGTCGCGTGTCCATCGCGCGGATCGTCCACCCCCGACCCGGACAAGAACAGGCTTCACGAAACTCGGTTCACTCCGGTCGCGGGAACTACTGCATGCGGAATACCTATGCCGTCCTTCGGGGCGCGAGCGTTTTGGCCATCGCCGGCATGCTGGCGGTCGGTGCCACGAGCATGGCCGCGTCCGCGCTGGCGCAGACTCCGAAACCGCAAACCCAGCAGCCGCAACCGGCCGCCCGGCAGGCGCAGGCGCAGACTCCGCCGACGGTCCGAAAGGTCGTGCCGACCACCAAGCCGACCGGCGCGCGCGTCGCGGTGCCGACCAACCGCCAGGCCGCCGGCCGGGGGCCGGTGGTCGCCGCGCCAGCAGCCGCGATCGAACCCGTGGCGTTCCCGATCGAATCCGCCAAGCCGCTGGTCGACCAACTCGTCGCCCTTGGCGCCAGTCCAACCGACGCCGCCGCGACCATCACCGCGCTCGAGGCAAAAGCCGTGAGCCAGGAGTCCGTAACCTCCGGCCGTGTCGTGTTTGGCGCGGCGCAGGCCGCGGGCGGCAAGACGATCGAGAATCTACGCCTGTTCGGCATGTCCGGCGTGGTCGCCGATCTGGCCCGTGGCGACGACGGCAAGTTCGGCGGCCCGGGCGTCACGACAGTGGCGGCTGTCCAGCCGGCGGCATCCGCGCCCGCGACGGTCGGGCAACCGCCGCGTGGCGGCGCGGACCTCGTCCGGATCGACGACGTCAGGCCCGTTGGCTCCACAGTGCCGGCAGCGCCGCGACCGGCTTTCGACGCACGGCCGGTCGTCGGCGGCGCCGACGTGGACCGCGATGACCCGCGCCGCTGGCAGGCTAACACCGCCGGCGTCGCGCCGCCCTCGCGGGCGGTCGTGCAAAGCTCGATCGGGGTGCAGCGTGTGCGCGCCGACCGCGACAGTCGCACTGCACTGACCCGCGCCGGCCTCGACTCGAATTCCGTGCGCGCCGCCGCCGCCGCGTTGGCCGCCGTGGCGCCGGCCGGCCTCAACCCGGCCACCGCGAACATGGAACTGGTGCATGGTCGCACCGACGATGGCCAGGTCCGTCTGGTGGCCGCCAGCGTCTACGACGGCCGCCAGCGCGGCCAGGCCTGGTGGTTCGCGCCACGCGGCCAGCCCGACGGCTTCTTCGACAACAACGGCGCCCGCGTCGGCGACGGCAGCATGACGATGCCGGTCGAGGGCAGCCGCATTTCGTCGCCGTTCGGGCCGCGCCGTCTGTGGCTGCGTGGTGGCTATGCCTTCCACAACGGCATCGACCTCGAGGGCAAGACCGGCACGCCGATCGTGGCCGCGGCCGACGGCGTGGTCGACCACGTGGGCTGGTATCTCAACTACGGCCAGACGGTCCGCGTCGTGCACACCGACTCGTTGACCACCAGCTACCACCACATGTCGCGCTACGCGCCCGGCTTGCGCGCCGGCACGAAGGTCCGTCGCGGCGAGGTTATCGGCTTCGTCGGCAGCACCGGCCGCTCCACCGGCCCGCATCTCCACTTCTGCGTATGGATCGACGGCGCCGCGACCGACCCCGCGCCCTACGTGAACGGCGGCATGGGCAATCTGAACGGCGCGGATATGGTCGCGTTCCGTGAATGGCAGCGGTGGGCCCAGGGCATCGCCGGCCGAAACGCACCGGCGGCGTCGGGCGATCCGACCTTCCGGGCGGACAGACTCTAGCCTCGACGCGGCATCGTATCGGGACAGCCGCCGGAACAACGGCGACGGCTTCGTCCACTTCGGGCCGTGGCTGCATGCCAGATTGGAACGACCCGATTCACGTACTCCGGTCGGCTGTCCTCGCGTCGCCGCCGTATGGGTCCGATCGGCAGATGGCCTATTGTCCCCCTGGAATCGTCCCAGTAAGTTGAACCGCAAGAGTAGGGCTGCTCGCACCCGACGACGAGACCGGCGCGACGCCGGGTCGGCGATACAGTCGGGTCGGCCGGAAAACACGAGGACAGTCGGGTGATGTTGAAGAACTTCGTCGCGGCGACCGCGGCAATGGTCGCGATCGCCGGGTTCGCCGGCGTCGCCCATGCCGGCAAGGATCTCGATACGATCAAGGCGCGCGGCAGCGTGCTGTGCGGCGTCAGCACCGGGCTGGCCGGCTTCTCGATGGCGGACAGCCAGGGCAAATGGACGGGCCTCGACGTCGATGTCTGCAAGGCGGTCGCAGCGGCGCTGTTCGGCGATTCGGGCAAGGTGAAATACGTGCCACTGTCGGCCCAGCAGCGCTTTACCGCGTTGCAGTCCGGCGAAGTCGACCTGCTGTCGCGCAACACGACCTGGACGCTGACCCGCGACACCTCGCTCGGGCTCAACTTCACCGGCGTCGTCTACTACGACGGCCAGGGTTTCATGGTCGCCAAAAAGCTCGGCGTGAAAAGTGCCCGCGAACTCAACGGCGCCACCGTCTGCGTGCAGCCCGGCACCACCACCGAACTCAACCTCGCGGACTATTTTCGCGCCAACAAGATGACGTTCAAGCCAGTCGTGATCGAAAGGCTGGAGGAGGTCGAGCAGGCCTTCTTCTCCGGCCGCTGCGACGTCTACACCACCGACGCCTCTGGCCTCGCGGCCACGCGCGCCACCAAGACATCGGCGCCGGACGACTACCTGATCCTGCCGGAGATCATCTCCAAGGAACCCCTCGGACCGGCGGTGCGTCACGGCGACGACCAATGGGCCGATCTGGTGCGCTGGACGCTCTACGCCATGGTCGAGGCCGAGGAGTACGGCGTCACCTCGAAGAACGTCGAGGAGATGAAGAGCAGCGCCAACCCCGTCATCAAGCGCCTGCTCGGCGTCACCCCCGGCATGGGCAAGATGCTGGGCGTCGACGAGGACTGGATCGTGAAGATCGTCAAGCAGGTCGGGAACTACGGCGAGGCCTTCGAGCGCAACGTCGGCAAGGCGACGCCACTCAAGCTGGAGCGCGGCCTGAACGCGCTGTGGACCCAGGGCGGATTGCAATACGCGCCGCCAATCCGCTGATCGTCGGCGAGCGACCGGACCAGCCAGCCGCCGTCCGCGCAACCGGGCGGCGGTTTTCGTTTTCGCGCCGGCTTCGATTGCATCGACACATCGAGTCGTGCCAGCATTGGGCCACGACAGGGAAGCGCTTCAGCGCGACGGGTAGGGGATGCATCCGGGTTGGCCATCGTCCGGCCAGCAACCGGCATGTGGTTTGCCAGCCTCCGCCGGAAAAGGCGAAACCAGACGGCCGCGGCGCGCGGTCGTCCAACGGGAGACGTTCGATGAAAAACTGGATCAGGACCTCGGTGGCGGCCGCTGCCGTCGCGACCGCGTTTACCGCCACCACGGCATGGGCCGGCAAGGATCTCGACGCCATCAAGGCGCGCGGTCAGTTGATCTGCGGCGTTGGCCCCAGCAGCGCGGGCTTCTACCTGCTCGGCGGCGACGGCAAGTGGAGCGGCATCGACGTCGATGTCTGCCGCGCCATCGCCGCGGCGATCCTCGGCGATTCCGAGAAAGTGAAGTACGTGCCCGCCAGCGCCCAGCAGCGCTTCCAGCAGGTCCAGTCGGGCGAAGTCGACATTCTGTCGCGCACCACCACCTGGACGCTGACGCGCGACACTGCGCTTGGGCTGGATTTCGGCCACATCACCTACTACGACGGCCAGGGCTTCATGGTGCCCAAGAAGCTCGGCGTGAAGAGCGCCAAGGAACTGGGCGGCGCCACGGTCTGCGTGCAGCCGGGTACGACGACCGAACTCAACCTCGCGGACTATTTCCGCGCCAACAACATGCAGTTCAAGTCGGTCGTGATCGAGAACCGCGACGAGGTGGAGCAGGCGTTCTACTCCGGCCGCTGCGACGTCTACACCAACGACGCCTCGGGCCTCGCCTCGTCGCGCACCACCCGGGCACCCAAGCCGGACGACTACGTCATCCTCCCCGAGCTGATTTCCAAAGAGCCGCTGGCGCCGGCGTTCCGTCACGGCGACAACCAGTTCGGCGACATCGTGCGCTGGGCCGTCTACGCGATGCTGGAGGCCGAGGAATACGGCATCACCGCCGCCAACGTCGACAAGATGAAGGCCGAGAACACCAACCCGGTGATCAAGCGCATCCTCGGCACGACGCCCGGCATGGGCAAGGCGCTGGGCCTCGACGATGACTGGGCCTACCGGATCATCAAGCAGGTCGGCAACTACGGCGAGTCCTTCGAGCGCAACATGGGCGACAAGTCCGCGCTGAAGCTGCCGCGTGGCCTCAACCGCCTGTGGACCCAGGGCGGTCTCCAGTACGCGCCACCGATCCGCTGATCGCGACCCGAAGGGACGGAGCGCGGTCCGCGCGCTCCGTCCGCTTCGCGGCTCCCGCTAAAACGATCGAGCTCACAATGGCCCTCATGACCGCCGCAACGGCGACGGCGCCACGCGTGCCGCCCTGGAACGATCCGGTTTTGCGCGGCTGGGCCTTCCAGGTCCTGGTCGTAGGCCTGTTCGGCCTGCTGGTTCTCTTCCTCGTCCAGAACACGCTCGACAATCTGGAACGCCAGAAGATCGCCAGCGGCTTCGATTTCATGGACAAGGAAGCCGGCTTCGAGATCGGCGACACGATCATCGAGTACTCGGCGGCGAGCAGCTATGGCCGCGCCATCCTCGTGGGAATCGTCAACACGCTACGCGTCGCGGTGCTTGGCATCGTTCTCGCGACCATCCTCGGCGCGCTGGTCGGCATCGGCCGGCTGTCGTCGAACTGGCTGCTCGCGAAGATCTGCGAGGTTTACGTCGAGGCGTTCCGCAACGTACCGCTGCTGCTGTGGCTGCTGCTGATCGCCAAGTTCATCCGCGAATCCCTGCCCGGTCCGCGCGCCGTCGCCGACAAGGGGCTGTTCGACGCGATCTTCCTCACCAATCGCGGCCTCTATGTTCCCGTTCCGCTCGATCATCCCGCGTGGGCCTGGATGGGTCTGGCGGCGCTGGTCGCGATCGGCATCGGCTGGGCGGTTCGCCGCTGGGCCCGCGCCCGCCAGGACGCGACCGGACAACAGTTCCCGGTGTTCCTGACCTTCGCCGGATTGATTGTCGGGCTGCCGTTTGTCGTCTGGCTGCTCGGCGGCGCGCCCGTCGGACTGAGCGTGCCCAAGCTCGCGGGCTTCAATTTCGCCGGCGGCTCGGTGCTCCAGCCGGAGTTCGTGGCGCTGCTGGTGGGTCTGACGCTCTACACCTCGGCCTTCGTGGCCGAGATCGTCCGGTCTGGCATCCTCGCAGTCCACCGCGGCCAAACCGAAGCGGCGATGGCGATCGGACTGTCGCGTGGCCAAGTCATGCGGCTGGTCCTGCTGCCCCAGGCGTTGCGCGTGATCGTGCCGCCGATGACCAGCCAGTACCTCAACATCACCAAGAACAGCTCGCTCGCCATCGCCATCGGCTATCCCGACCTGGTCGCCTCGATCAACGTGACGATCAACCAGACCGGCCAGGCGATCGAGGGCATCCTGATCATCATGGTCGCCTACCTGTCGGTCAGCCTCTCGATCTCGCTGTTCATGAACTGGTACAACAAGCGCATCGCGCTGGTGGAACGATGACCGACATCGCTTCCGGCGCGGCGCCTGCCACGCGCACATCGCGCCCGCCGCCGCGCGGCGAAGCCGGCGCCATCGGCTGGCTGCGCAAGAACCTGTTCGGCGGCGTCGGCGATGGCCTGACGACGATCGTCCTGCTCGCGCTGCTTGTCTGGGGCCTCTGGGGCTTCGTCGAGTGGGCGGTCGTGAACGCCAATTTCAGCGCGAAGTCCGGCCCGGAGTGCACCGCGAACAGCCCCGGCGGCGCCTGCTGGGCCTTCGTGCGCGACAAGTACCGTCTGATTTTCTTCGGCACCTTCCCGTTCGAGCAGCACTGGCGGCCACTGTTCGCCTGCATCGCGCTGTTCGCCATGCTGATCGCGAGTTGCGACCGCCGCTTCTGGAACTGGCGGCTGGCGGTGATCTGGCTGGCCGGCAGCGGCGTGGCGCTGACCCTGATGTTCGGCGGCGTGTTCGGCCTTTCGTTCGTGGAGACGTCGAGCTGGGGCGGCCTGCCGGTGACGCTGATCCTCGCCACCTACGGCCTCGCCTTCGCGTTTCCGCTCGGCATCCTGGCGGCACTTGGCCGGCGCTCGAAGCTGCCGCTGATCAAGTCGCTGTGCGTGGGCTACATCGAGCTGATCCGCGGCGTGCCGCTGATCAGCCTGCTGATCATGGCCTCGGTCATGCTGCCGCTGTTCCTGCCGAGTGGCTTTACGATCGACAAGTTCCTGCGCGCGCTGGTGGCGGTCGTGCTGTTCGCGGGCGCCTATATCGCCGAGATCGTGCGCGGCGGCCTGCAAGCCATTCCCAAGGGCCAGTACGAGGCGGCCGACGCGCTCGGCCTGGGATACGCGCGCAAGACGTTCTTCATCGTCCTGCCCCAGGCGCTCCAGGTGGTGATCCCGCCGCTGGTGAACACGTTCGTCGGCTTCTTCAAGGACACCTCGCTGGTGCTGATCATCGGCATCTTCGACCTGCTGAACGCCGGCGAGCAGGCGATCGTGGACCGGAACTGGTCGGGCTTCGCCAACGAGATCCACGTCTTCCTGGCGATGGTCTATTTCGTCATGTGTTTCGCGATGTCGCGGTACAGCAAGTACCTCGAACGCGAGCTCAACAAGGGCGTGCGGCGCTAGGCGCCGCGCCGGAGATCGAAAACATGGCCCGCGACCTGTCGAACGCGCAGACGGTGATCGAACTCGTCAAGGTCAACAAGTGGTACGGCCAGTTCCACGTGCTGACCGATATCGACCTCAAGGTCCGTCACGGCGAGAAGATCGTGATTTGCGGCCCGTCGGGATCGGGCAAGTCGACCCTGATCCGCTGCGTCAACCGGCTGGAGGAACACCAGGAGGGTGTCATCGCGGTCTCCGTCGATGGCCGCCGCATCGAACTGACCAACGACGTGAAGAACATCGAGGCCATCCGACGCGAGGTCGGGATGGTGTTCCAGTCCTTCAATCTCTTCCCGCACCTGACGATCCTCCACAACCTCACCCTGGCGCCGATCTGGGTGAAGAAGACGCCCAAGAAAGAGGCCGAGGAGATCGCGATGTCGCTGCTCCAGCGCGTGCGCATCCCCGAGCAGGCGATGAAATTTCCCGGCCAGTTGTCGGGCGGCCAGCAGCAGCGCGTCGCCATCGCCCGCGCGCTCTGCATGCGCCCGCAGATCATGCTGTTCGACGAGCCGACCTCGGCGCTCGACCCGGAAATGGTCAAGGAAGTGCTCGACGTGATGATCGAGCTGGCCAACGAGGGTATGACGATGGTGGTGGTCACCCACGAGATGGGCTTCGCCCGCTCGGTGGCCGATCGCGTCATCTTCATGGACCGCGGCGAGATCGTCGAGCAGGGACCGCCGACGGAGTTCTTCGCCAACCCGCGCGAGGAACGCACCCGCACGTTCCTCGGGCAGATACTGCACCACTGAGAGGGGCGGCGCGGCACCACGGAAAACGGCGCCGGGATCGCTCCCGGCACCGTTTCCACGTGGCGGGTCGCGGACTACTTGCCTTGCGCGATCGGGTTGCGCAGGGTGCCGATGCCCTCGATCTCGACCTCGCAGACGTCGCCGGGCTTCATCCAGACCTGCGGCTTGCGGCCCATGCCGACGCCCGAGGGCGTGCCGGTGACGATCACGTCGCCGGGTTCCAGCGTCATGACCTTGCTGAGCTCGTGGATCAGGGTCTGCACGTCGAAAATCAGGTCCGAGGTGTTGCTGTCCTGCATGGTCTCGCCGTTGAGGCGGCACATGATGCGCAGCGGCGCGCCGCCCTTGGGCAGCTCGTCGGACGTCACGATGTCGGGACCGAAGCCGCCGGAGGCGTCGAAGTTCTTGCCCAGCGTGAACTGGCCACCGGACTTGCGCTGCCAGTCGCGCAGCGAGCCGTCGTTGAAGCAGGCATAGCCGGCCGCGGCGGTCAGCGCCTTGTCCTTGGCGATGTTGCGGGTCTTGCGGCCGATGATGACCGCCAGCTCGGCTTCCCAGTCGTACTGCTCGGAGTGCGTCGTGGAGAGCATCGGCTTGTTGTGGGCGGCCAGCGTGTTGTTGAAGCGGCAGAACACGACCGGATAGGCCGGAATCGGATTGCCGGTTTCTTCCGCGTGCTTGCGGTAGTTCAGACCGATGCAGATGATCTTGCCCGGGTTGGGGATCGGCGGCAGGTATTTGGCCTGCTTCTCGGGCACGACGGCGGCGGCTTTCGGCTTGGCGCAGGCGGCGGCGACTTCGGCTTGGAGCTTCTTGCCGCCGGCCAGGATCTCGACGACGGTTTTGGGACCGCGCGGCATCTG
>CAMDVZ010000149.1 GCA_945878895.1 Caenispirillum bisanense
CACCGGATCCGCCGGCAAGTTCAACTTCGGAGCGATCACCCCCAGGGTGAACGACGGCAGGCGGTGCTTCGTGGGTCATGCCCTTGAGTTTGCACGATTCTCACCCAACAAGCCGACTCCCAACTGCCGTTTTTAGGTTCACATGATGCACAAGGTCCTCAACGACCTGAAGATCGGCGTGTGGGAGCACGCGGCGCCGCCGAACCAGGATATCCCGGCGCTGCTGATCAAGAAGCTGCCGCCGGACCAATTCGGAGCAGGATTGGCGAACACGCTGCTCCGCGGACTGCCAGTCATGTTGAAAGTACAGTGGGGCGGCGGGGCCTCGCACGCCGTCGTGCTGGACACGATCACGCAGATCGGTGGATCCAGCACGTTCTACGGCGCGATCTGCGATCCTGCCGACGGCGACGTCCACATCACCGAATTCAAGGTCGGAAGCCAGATCGTCTATCGTGGTCGGCGGGTGACCTTCTCGTTGAACTTCTGGGACTCGCCGGCCCACGGCTACGGCAAGACCGATAATTCGCAGGGCGTCATCACCGAGGTCGTCTATTGCAAGACGCCTCCCTGATCGCCACGTCGGCGCGCGCGGTCGCGATCACGGCGCCACCCGATACCGCTCCACGATTTTCGGCACCCGGCCGGCGCCGTCGTAGCAGGCGATCAGCGCGTCGTGCGCCATGTTGCCCTTGCCGTCGGAGCGATAGGGCATCGCGAGTCCGGCGTGCCCGCTCGACGTCAGTTTCGCGCGCAGGGTTTCGCCGCTCAGTCGACCGGCGCCGCCCTCGGCGAGGACCGACGCGACGGCGGCGGCCAGCGACATGACCGCGTCGTACTGCGCCACCGCGAAGGCGTCGGGCGCCGTCTCGAAGCGCTTCGTGTAGGCGTCGGTGAACGCACGCAACGCGCCGTCGCTGGCCGACAACGGCGAGGACGCGCTTTCCGCGCACACGCCCCTGAGTTCCCCCGGTTCGAGCAACGCCGCCGTCGCGGGCTGAAGCATGGCGGAGCCGGCGACGATCGGCAGGCCCGGCAGCTGCGCCCGCGCCTGGCGGATCGAGAGCGCCGTCGAAGGCGCGTGCAGATGCAGCACCAGCACGTCGGCGCCGGCCGCGCGAACCCGCGCGATGACCGGCGCGAAATCGTTGGTCGTCGGTGCGACGGCTTCTTCCAGCACCGGCTTGATGCCGCGCTCGTGGAACAGTTTCGACAGCTGTTCGCGGCCCGACTGTCCGTAGGCCGTGGTCTGGAACACGATCGCGGGCTTCGTCGCGCCGAGCTTCTCGATCGCGTAACGGGCGTGCGCGACCTTGACCGTGGAGTCGCTGGGAAAGAAGCGGAAGAACCAGGGATTTCCCATTTCCGACAGCCGCGCGGTGCCCGACACCGTCGCGATCGGGAGCTTCGCTTCGGCGGCCAGCGGCAACAGCGCCAGCATCTGGGTGCCGAGAATCGGACCCAGCACCGCGACCGGTTGCGGCCCGCCCGGCGTGCCACCGACCCGCATCGCGCGCTCCCACGCCGTGACCGCGCCTTCCGGACTGGCGCCGGTGTCGATCACCGCGGGGGCAAACCGGACCTGACCGCCGGCCTGCTCGAGATCCGCGATCGCCAGCAAGGCGCCGTCGCGCTGGCTCTTGCCTTCGAGCGCGGCGAAGCCGGTCAACGGCACCAGAATCGGCAACCGCACGAGTACGCCCGTGCCTTGGGCGAAAGCTCGATGCGATACGAACGACGACATGGCCGCGAGGGATGCCGCGCCCAGCAGCGCGCGGCGTGTAGGGGTGGGCATGGTGGCCTCCTGGCGGCGTCCGATCGTGTCGATCAAGCGCGTCTGGTTCCGTGTCGCGAGGGATTCGCGATGGCGACGACGGCGTTCGAGTTCATCCGGGAGCGCACCGCTCCGGTGGAGCCCGTCGCGGCGTTGGTCGAGCCCTCTGCCATCACACCGCGGCGCCGCCGGCCCAAGGCGACATGATCTCGTTCATGCCGGTGACGAGGCCGGTCATCGGATCGCGCCGGATACAGCTCGGGTTGGCGAAGTTCAGCGGGTAGACCGCGTTGGCGACGTCGACGACCGGGAATTTGGCGGCTATCGCGGCGCGCACGTCGGCCGGCAGATTCCAGTCGGCGCGGATCGGGCCGGTCCCGGACACGTCGATGCGCGGGGTATGGAACGCCGTCTCGACGTCCATTCCGCGGTCGGTCTGCATCATGATCAGCTGCGCCACCGCCGGCGCGATGCGGCGGCCACCCGACGCGCCGATCGCGAACCAGCCCTCGCCGTTCTTCGACACCACCGTCGCGCAGATGTTGCAGAGGGGCCGTTTGTCCGGCCCCAGCGAGTTCGGCTTGTTCTGCTCCGGATCGAACCACATGATGCCGTTGTTCATCATGATGCCGGTTTGCGGCAGCATCACGCGCGAGCCGAACAGCGACAGCAACGTCTGGGTGAGCGCCACCATGTTGCCTTCGGCGTCGACGACGTTGAAGTGCGTGGTGCAGGACGGCGTGTGGGCGTCGCCCATGTCGCGCAGCCGCTCCTCGTAGGCGGTGTGCAGCGATTCGGCCACGGCGAGAAACGCCTTGGCGTCGGGGGCGCCTGACCCGAGGGTGCGGTCGCCCATCAGTTCGAAAGCGCGCTTCATGGTCGGACCGGCCGTCAGCCATGGCACGGTATGCACGGTCGCGCCGTTGGCCTGGAATTCCACCGGTTCGACGATCCGCGCGTGGTAGTTCGCGAGGTCGCCCAGCGAGATGGCTGAACCGCCTGCGCCGAGGTCCGCGACGAGTTTCCGCGCGATCTCGCCCTCGTAATAGTCGCGTGGACCCGCGTCGCGCAGGCGTTTGAGCGTCGCGGCGAGGTTGCCGAGCACGACGCGCGGTGCGTTGCCTTCCCAGTCGATGACCGGCGGGAAGCCACCGGGCAGATAGGTGGCGCGCGAGGTGTCGTACTGGTTCAGCGCCGACGCGCCCGTGGCGATCATCAACGTGGCGTACCAGTCGGCCGACAGGCCGCGCTCGGCCAGCTCGATCGCCGGGTCGACCACCTGCTTCCACGAGAAGGTGCCGAAGCGCTTGAGCGCCGTCGCCATGCCGTCGACCTGTCCGGGAACGGCGATGGAGTGGTAGCCCTTGATGTTGTTGTCGCCGATCACCGGGGGCCAGCCGAACAGGTCGCCCATCGCCTTGCCGCCAGCCAGCACGTAGTTCTTCATGTCGAGCTTGTGGGCCGACTTGGCGCCATAGTCGACGATGTAGGCCTTGCGTTCTTTCGCGATCCACACCGCCATGTAGCCGACGCCGCCGATGCCGCTCATCCAGGGCTCGAGGCAGCCGATCGACATCGCCGTCGTGACGGCGGCGTCGATGGCGTTGCCGCCGGCCGCCAGCGCCCGCGCGCCGACCTCGGCCGCCAGCGTGTTCTGCGCCACCACCGCGCCCCGGCCGTGGACGGCCTTCTTGGTGACGGTCTGGCGCCTGTTGAAATTCTCGCTCATGGACGGTGTTCCTCCCGGGGCCTCGATGATAGCTGCCGGCGGGACCGGTTCCACTGCAAAAGAGCGAACCGAATCACCCGCCCGCGCATGCCGGGGATGCGGAGCGGGTTCGCGTCGTATAGTCTTCGAGGTATGGCGATGTCGCTGTGGTGACGGCTCTCGACGACATAGACACGCTGGCGCTCAAGGCCGGCGACAAGCGGACGTGGCACCGGTTCGTCGCCGCATCCGCGTCGCTCGTGCACGCGGTGACGCGCCGCGTGATGGCCGCCCACGGCGGGACGGCCGACGATGCCCTCGATGCCGCCCAGGACGTGTACGTGCGGCTGGTTGCCAACGAGCGGCGCCTGGTCCAGGGCTTCGATCCGGCGCGCGCGTCGCTGGCGACCTGGCTGGCGGTGGTCGGCCGGTCGTGCGCCATCGACCATCTGCGCCGCCGACGTCAACCGACCTCGGCGCTCGAGGACGTGCCGGAAGCCGCGATGGCGGTCGAGGGCCGGCATGTCGAGCGTCTGAACATCCCGACCGGGCTGCTGACGGATCGCCAGGCGCTCGTGCTGAAGCTGTTGTACGACCGGGACATGGACGTCGCCGACGCCGCCCGGTTCCTGAACGTCGACGCACAGACCGTGCGCAGCACGCATCACAAGGCGATGCTGCGTCTGCGCGAGCATTTCGACGTCGAAGATCGGGCCGGGCGGGGATGAAACCATGTCTCGAATCGTAGTCAAGGCGAGACCGACAAGGAGGACCCACCATGGAACGCGATGACGGTCCGGGCAGCGCGCCCGATGCCGCCGGCCGCGCCCTGTGGCGACGGCTGAAGAACACCTCGGCCGCGCCGGTGCCGGTCGGTGCCGAGCCGCCGGTCGGCGCGCTCGATCTCGCGGCGTGGCTGGACGGCAAGTTGCCGGCGAGCGAAGCCGCGCGGGTGGAACGCTATCTGGCGTCCCATCCCGCCGCCCTCGACGCGGCGCTCGATGCTTCGCTGGCGCTGTCCGAGGCAACAGCGGCGGCGCCCGAACGCCTGTCGACGCGGGCGCAGGCGCTGGTCGGGTTTGCCGTCGAGGGCCGGGCCGGCGGACGTGGCTGGTTCCGCTGGATCGGGTCGTGGCGGCGGTCCGTCGAGTTCGCGGCCGTGGCGATCGGGTTCGTCGGCGTGTCGGGAACCGGCTACGCGCTGGGCGGCGGCTTGCACGAAACCTACGCCGCCGAGGCGAGGCGCGACGCGGTCGCGCTGGAGCTCGTCACCAACCCGTTGGCGGCTTTCGATACCGGCGAATTGTGGGCCGAAATCCAGCTGGACCGCGGAGGCCGGCGATGACTGGCAAGCATGTCGGCTGGATTCTGCTCGGCCTGTCGGCCGCGCTGAACGTGGCATTCATCGGCGGCTTCGTGCATGCCCGCATGACCGCCCAGCCGGCATTTCCCGCCGAATTCCGTCCGGTCGTCGGCACGCTCGACCCCGGGACCACGCCGGCGCCACAGCCGCCGGTGCAAACACCGCCGGGGCCGGGCGGTCGGCGCCAGGGACTCGCGGGTCCCGAAGTGGTGCGGGAATTGAATCTCGACGACGGGCAGACGCGGGCGTTGCGTCAGATGGTCGGAGAGACGCGGCGTCGCTCGGCCGACAAGGTCCGCGAGATGGCGACCCAGCGCGACGCGCTGGTGGCGGAGCTGCGCAAGGAGAAGCCCGAGCAGCGCGTGATCGACCATGCCATCGACCGGATCGCCTCGCTGCGCGCGGACGTCCAGAAGGATTCCATGCAGGCCGGGTTGCGGTTCGCCGATACGCTGCGACCCGACCAGCGCGAGCGCTATCGGCAGATCATTCTGAGCCGGACGCTGAACCTGTCGGGCACGCCGGGTGCCGCCGGTCCCGCGGGACGTCCAGGCGACGGGCGGCGATAGTCGCGAGGAGGGAAGGAGCGCGTCATGGACAACCCGATTTCCCCGATGGTGACGCGACAGGCCATGCTCCGGCGTGGCGTCGCCGGCGCGATCGCGTTGGGCGCGCCCGCGATCGTGGCGCGACCGGCGCTGGCGGCAGGCGCGGGCTTCGACGAGATTCGCCATCTGCTGTCGCGGACGGGGTTCGGGCCGCGACCGGACGAGATATCGGCGCTGGAGGCACTCGACTACGCCGGCGCGGTCGACCGCGTTCTCGGCGCGTGGCGCCCGCAGGCGGGCACGCCGGCGCCGGCGTGGGTCGGGATGGCGCTGGCGCAAACGCGCGCCCGGCAGCGGGAGTTCCAGCAGCGTCGCGAGACTGCCGCCGCGGCACCGAAGTCCGAGCCATCGATGGCCGACGCGACCGGCGCGCCGCCAGCTCGTCCGCGCGGCGCGGCAATGGAGCCGAAGCCTCTCGTCAACGCCAATCCGATCCAGGAACAGGGACGCGAGCTGCGCAACTGGTGGGTCGAGGAAATGCTGGCCACCGACCAGCCGCTGGTGGAGCGGATGGTGCTGTTCTGGCACGGGCACTTCACGTCGGCTTTGCAGAAGGTCCGCTTCGCGCCCGCGATGTTCCACCAGAACGCGCTGTTCCGGCGCCACGCGCTGGGCAATTTCGGCGCGTTGCTGCGCGACGTCGCGCGCGACCCGGCCATGCTGGTCTATCTCGACAACGCCCAGAACCGCGCCAGCCAGCCCAACGAGAATTTCGCCCGCGAGCTGCTGGAGCTCTTCACGCTGGGCGAAGGACACTACGCGGAGTCCGACATCAAGGCCGCGGCTCGGGCGTTCACGGGCTGGAGCATCGATCGCGACAGCGGCGCCTACCGGTTCTATCCGGCCGCTCACGATTCCGGTCCGAAGACCTTGCTGGGCCAGACCGGCGATCTCGATGGCGGCGATGTCGTCGATATCCTGTTGCGCCAGCCGCGCACCGCCGAGCTGATCGTCGGCAAGCTGTGGCGCGAGTTCGTGTCGCTGAAGCCCGACGGTGCCGAGATCGCGCGCCTGGCGACGGCCTTCCGCGCCGCCAACTACGAAATCAGACCCTTGCTCAAGGCGCTGCTGTCGTCGGCCACGTTCCGCGACGCGGCGAGCCGTGGCGGCCTGATCAAGTCGCCCGTCGAGCTGATCGTCGGCACCGTGCGCGTGCTGGGGCTACCGGTGCCGGAAAAGACGCGTCTGGTGCGCGCCATGCAGTCGCTCGGTCAGGTGCCGTTCGAACCGCCCAACGTCAAGGGCTGGGCCGGCGGCGAGGCGTGGATTACCACCAGCACCCTGCTGATGCGCCAGCAGATCATGCGCCGCATCATCGAGGCCTCGACGGTCGCGATGGCCGATGGGGCGGGCACGGGCATGATGGCGCGACCGGGACGGCGGATGGATCGTCGCGAACAGATGGCCGGCGACGACGCGACGATGCAGCTGCCGCCCGACGATTCGACGCCGGTGGAGGGGCGCAGTCTGCGCGACGCCGGCATGAGCGCGCGGGTCGGCGGCGCGCTGGCCGGTCTCGACGCCGGGATGCTGACGCGCACGCTGGTGCCGGTCGTCCCGCGCGTGCCGCCGACCGCGGGTGCTTCGGCGGGGCGGATCGTGGCTGCGCTGCTGCTCGATCCCGTCTTCCAGTTGAAATAGGGGAGGCCATCATGTTGCGTCGCGACCTGATCGCGGGCCTGTCGGGTTTCGCCGTTGCGCTGGCTTCCGGCGGGCGGGGCGGGTTCGCGCAAGTGCCCGCCCCGAAGCTCGACCGGATCCTGCTGCTGGTCGAACTGAAGGGCGGCAACGACGGCCTCAATACCGTGATTCCCTACGCCGATCCGGTTTACGCCCAGGCCCGGCCACGGCTGGCGATCGCGCGCGACAAGGTCGTCCAGCTCGACGAGCGGGTCGGCTTCAATCCGGCGTTGCAGCCGCTGATGACCTCCTGGGCGGCGCGCGATCTCGCGGTTCTCCAAGGCGTCGGCTATCCCTATCCCAATCGTTCGCACTTCCGCTCGATCGAGATCTGGGACACGGCCTCGGCCGCCAGCCAGACCCTGACCGAGGGCTGGATGGCGCAGGCCTTCGCGGGCGTGCCGCGCGGCGCGGGACGACGGATCGACAGCATCGTCGTCGACACCAACGCGCTGCCCGCGACCGGCGGCGATCTGCACACCATCGTAATGCAGGACGCCGAAGCCTTCATTGCCGAGGCGCGGGCGATGAAGGGCATGGGGACCGGTTCCGTACACGGCAATCCCGCGCTCGAACACGTCCTGAAGGTTCGGGCCGAAGTCAACGCCGCCTCGGTCGGCCTCGCCGAACGGATGCGCGGCGCGCCGGCACCCGGCAAGCCCTACGCCGCCGAAGGTTTCGGACGCCAGCTCGATCTGGCCACCCGCATCGTGCTGGCGCGGGTGCCCGTCGTTGCGGTCAAGGTCGGGCTGGGCAGCTTCGATACCCACGCGCGCCAGCACGAAACCCACGAGCGGTTGTTGGGTCAGCTCGCCGACGGGCTGGCGACGTTCCGCCACAACATGATGTCGGCCGGGCGCTGGAACGACGTGCTGGTGTTGACCTATTCGGAGTTCGGCCGGCGCCTGAAGCAGAACGCCAGCGAGGGCACCGACCATGGTGCTGCCGCCCCGCAGTTCGCGATGGGCGGGGCGGTCAAGGGCGGCCTGCATGGCGTCCATCCGTCGTTGACCGACCTGCAGGATGGCGACGTGAAGCACGGCGTCGATTTCCGGACGGTGTTCGGCACGGTGGCGCGGCGCTGGTGGGGATTGCCGCGCGACTTCGGCGTCCGCAACGCGCGCCCGCTCGATTTCCTCGCGTAGTGCCTCAGTCGTCGTAGGTCAGTAAACTCTCGACCGGTACGTCGAGGCGTTTGCGGCCGCCGAGGAAGGGCAACTCGATCACGCAGGCCGCGGCGGGCACGATGGCGCCGAGGCCGCGCAGCAGGGCGATCGACGCGGCCATGGTGCCGCCGGTGGCCAGCAGGTCGTCGATCAGCACCACCCGCTGGCCAGGCTTCACGGCGTCGTCGTGGATCTCGATGGTATCGGTGCCGTATTCGAGCGCGTAATCGAGGCTGGCCCTGGAGCCGGGCAGCTTGCCCTTCTTGCGCAGGACCGCGAAGCCGAGCCCGAGCGCGCAGGCTACCGGCGCGCCGAAGATGAATCCGCGCGACTCGATGCCGGCCAGCAGGTCGGGCTTCCAGGGGGCCACCGCGCGCGCGAGCCGGTCGACCGTTTCGCGCAGGGCGGGGCCGTGCAGCAGCAGGGTGGTGATGTCGTAGAAATCGATGCCCGGCCTGGGAAAGTCGGGGACAGTTCGGATGTGGGCCTTGAGGTCCATCGCTTGGCCGATCGGTGATTGCGGTGCGGCGCGACCCTATCGTCCGGTTGGCGCCCCGGCAATCAGTGGGCGCGCTCGATGGCGAAGTCGACGGCCTCCAGCATCGCGTGCTTGACCGCGCCGTCGGCGAACAGGCCCAGCGCGTCGCGCGCCACCGCACCGTAGTGGCGGGCGCGTTCGAGGGTATCGTGCAGCGTGCCATGGCGTTCGAGCAGGGAAAGGGCATGCTGGAGGTCGCCCTCGCGCTGCTCGACGCTCTCCATCGTGCGGCGCCAGAAATCGCGTTCGGTCGCGTCGCCGCGCAGGAAGGCGAGGATCACGGGGAGGGTGATCTTTCCCTCGCGGAAATCGTCGCCCGGCGCCTTGCCGAGACGGGCGAGCGTGCCGCCATAGTCGAGCGCGTCGTCGACCAGCTGGAAGGCGATGCCCAGATTCATTCCGTATGCGGAAAGTGCCGCCCGCTCGGCCGCCGGACGACCCGCCAGCACCGGCGCGATTTCGGCGGCGGCCGAGAACAGCTTGGCGGTCTTGGCGCGGATGATCTCGAGGTAGGTCGCCTCGCCGATCGCGGTGTCGTTGGCGGCGGTCAGCTGCAGGACTTCCCCCTCGGCGATCACGCTGGAGGCGTTGCTGAGGATGCCCAGCACTTCCAGCGAGCCGACCTCGACCATCAGCTCGAATGCGCGCGTGAACAGGAAATCGCCCACCAGCACGCTGGCTTTTTCGCCCCACACCGCGTGGGCGGCCTGCTTGCCCCGGCGCAGGTCGCTGCGGTCGACCACGTCGTCGTGCAGCAGGGTGGCGGAGTGGATGAACTCGACGCAGGTCGCCAGCTTGACGTGGTCGTGGCCCTTGTAGCCACACAGCTTCGCCGCCGCGATCGTCAGCAGCGGCCGCATCCGTTTGCCGCCGGCCCCGACGAGGTGATCGGCCAGCTTGGGGATCAACGCCACCGAGGACGTCATGCGCTCGGTTATGGCGCGATTGCACGCCGCCAGATCCTCGGCGCACAAAGCCAGCAACGGCTCCAGCGAGGGACCCCTGCGGCGCTTGTCGTCCAGCGTGACCACGACGGCCATGGAAGGCTCCCGTTTGCGTTCCCGATCGACCCGACCGGATTACGACATTACCACTGGTTACTCGCATATGTGACAAATCGGTGCAATTCCATCTGCACCAAATTTGCACATCCAGTCATCGGACATTTCCGGGTCCTCGCGGGGCCCGATGAAAAATCCGGAGCGTTGATTTCACTGCCGGATTCCGGCCGCGCGACCGGACCAGGCGGTCGACCGTCCAGCCAGAGCCTCCCCCCTGAAGCCGTTGACCCGGACATGATCGACCGGTCCCGGCGAACGGGCGGCAGACAAGCCCCGGGGCAGGTGGCCTGCCCGCGGCGCCCCCGGGAAGCACGTGGCTGCCCGAAGGCACGGCTCACGCGTTGCGGCAGGGCAATCGGGTGAACGTGGCGCCACGGTATCGGCGCGGCTTCGAACCAGCGAAACCTCGCCAAAACGGCAAAATCCGGGCGCGCGCCACTCCAGTGGCGCTAACT
>CAMDVZ010000150.1 GCA_945878895.1 Caenispirillum bisanense
CGTGGAAGTGCTCCATGTGAAAGACGACGGTATGCGGATCGGGCGTCTCGACCTTCGTGACGTGGTCGAAATAGCCGCGCTGGCGTTTCGGGCTGTTGATCAGGCGGTCGAAGCTGTAGGCGACGTCGGCCGAGGTCAATTCGCGGGCCTTCATGACGCCCGCCTTCTCCGGGAACATCACGCCCTTGCGCAGCTTGATCTCCACGCGCAGCGGATCGTCTTTCCAGCCCCAGCTCTCGGCCAGTTCGCCCCGGATGGCATCGGCGGGCAGGTAGCCGTCGGCAACGAACGGATGTTTGCCGCCGCGACTCGTTGCCTTCGACATGTCGGCCGAGAACAGCTGCTCCAGATAGTTGCCGGTGTCGTGGTTGAGCTTCCAGGTCCAGTCGTTGGGATCCCACGACAAGGCCGACAACGTCACGTAGACGGTGCCGATCTCCAGCGACCCACCATGCCGGGGAGCCTCGGGAGCTTGCGCCCGCGCGGTCGCGCCCGCCATCGCGACGCCCAGCGCCGCCGCCATCGCCATCCCGGTCAATCGCTTCATCGTCGCCTCACTTGATCGTCAGCGGCTGCCGCGCATGCGCGGATCGAGCAGGTCGCGCAACGCGTCGCCGAACACGTTGATGGCGTAGACCACCACGGTGATGCAGAGGCCCGGCGCCAGCGCCAGCCACGGCGCCAGATACATGAAGCTGCGACCGCTGCCCGACAACATGCCGCCCCAGGTCGGGGCCGGCGGCGGCACGCCGAGACCGAGAAAGGCGAGACCGGATTCCGCCAGAATCACCGCCCCGACGCGGGTCGTGAACAGCACGATCACCGGCGCCATGACGTTGGGCAGCACGTGCCGCCAGAGAATTCGCGGCGTCGTGGCGCCGCTCGACTGGGCGGCGTGGATGTACGGATTTTCGCGGACCGACAGCACCGCGCCACGCACGATGCGCGACCCGCCGATGCCGTAGAGCAGACCCAGGATCACGATCACCGGCCCCATGCCGGGTCCGACGACCGAAACGACCACGATCAGGATGATCAGGTCGGGAAAGCACATCCAGGCGTCGACGAAACGCTGCGTCACCATGTCGATCTTGCCGCCGAGATAGCCGCTGACGACGCCGATGAACACCGAGATGACGGTCGCCAGGCCCGCCGCCGACAAGCCGATGATCACCGACAGCTGCGCGCCGTAGAGAATGCGCGAGAACATGTCGCGACCGAGATTGTCGGTGCCGAACCAGAACTTCGCCGAGGGTGGCTTGAGCCGGTTGACCGGGCTGATCTGGTTGTAACCGTAGGGAGCCAGCACGTCGGCGAACAGGCCGCAGAACAGGAAAACCACGCAAACGACGAAGCCGAACGCACCCAGCGGCTTCTCGCGGAACAGACGGACGATGAAATGGACCGCGCCGTTGCGCTTGCGCGGCAGCGCGGCGACCATGGCGTCGGCGATGGCGACCATCAGCGGTACCTCACCTTGGGATCGAGCAGGCCGTAGCTGAGGTCGACCAGCAGGTTGATCACGACCACCGCGACCCCGACGATCAGGAACACGCCGGTGATGATCGGATAGTCGCGCTGGCTGACGGCCTCCAGCAACAACTGGCCCATGCCGGGAATCACGAAGATCTGCTCCATGATCACCGCGCCGCCGACCAGCACCGGCGCCTGGAGACCGACCAGCGTCACCACGGGGATCAGCGCGTTGCGCAGGGCGTGGCGCATTACCACCGTGCGGCCGGCCAGTCCCTTGGCGAGCGCGGTGCGGATGTAGTCCTGGCGCAGCACCTCGAGCATCATCGTGCGCGTCAGGCGCATCGTGACCGCCGAGAATGCCTTGCCGAGGATCAGCGCCGGGATGCCCAGCTGCACCAGATGACCGACCGGATTCTCGCGGAAGGCCATGAATTTCACCTCCGGCGACCAACCCCACCAGATCGACGGAAAGACCATGACGAGCGTGCCAACCCAGAAACCGGGCAAGGCGAGCGCGATGATGGCGAACGACCGCGCGATGTAGTCGCCCATCGTGTCCTGGCGAATGGCCGAGTACACGCCGATCGGCACCCCGACGATCAGCGCCACGATCAGGGCCATCAGGCCGAGCTCGAACGTCACGGGCAACCGGTGGAGGATTTCCTCCATGACCGGCGTGCTCTGCCACAGCGAATTGCCGAGGCTGCCCAGGGTCAGCAGCGCGCCCATCCAGCGGACGTACTGCGTCAGCACCGGCTGGTCGAGCCCGAGAGCCGCTTCGAGCTGGGCGCGGCTTTTCTTGTCGGCGCCGATGTCGTTGGACGACAGCATCAGGTCGATCACGTCGCCGGGAATCAGGCGCACCGTCGCGAACACGATGATGCTGGCGAAAATCAGCGTCGGAATCAGCGCCAGCAGACGGCGGACGATGTATGCCTGCATGGTCAGACCCCACCCGTCGGAGACGGGAACGCAGCCGGTTGGTTCACGAACGCTCGATCGTTCACGCGTTCCCCCGATGGCGCGGCCGACGGCGCTGTCGCCGCTTCCACGCGTCCTGACGTTGTCCACCCAGCGGCGCCTCTTGACCGGACGCTCGCGGAAGAGAGGCTAGGGTCCGCGAGCGGGACCTGTCAATGCGCCCGCGCCCGACGCGCGCGACCAAGCCGCTGTGCGAGCCCTTGCGGTTGACCGTGGCGTCGACAATGGCGAGGCTGCGGCGGCGCGGGATCGCGCTCGGGAGGACGCAACGTGACGCAGGACGGTCAACCCTTCGCGGGCCTGAAAGTGATCGATCTCGCGAGCTTCGTCGCGGGGCCAGCCGCGGCGACCATGCTGGGCGATTTCGGCGCCGACGTGGTCAAGATCGAACAGCCGGGCGAGGGCGATCCGCATCGCAGGCTCGGCGAGGCGCCGTCGGTGCCACAGCATCCCGTCAATTTCTGCTGGGAACTGACCAGCCGCAACAAGCGCTCGCTGTCGCTCGACCTGAAGAACCCCGCCGGCCGCGCGGTGTTCGAGCGGCTGGTGGCGGACGCCGACGTGCTGGTGAGCAATTTCCCGCCGCCGGTGCGCGCGCGCCTGAACATCCGCTACGCCGATCTGGCGCCGCTCAACCCGCGCCTGATCTACGCTTCGCTGACCGGCTACGGCGAGACCGGTCCGGACGCCGGCCAGCCGGGCTTCGACGCCACCGCGTTCTTCGCCCGCGCCGGCATTCTCGACAGCCTGCGCTACGAAGGGGCCGCACCCGGCTTCGCGTTTCCCGGCCAGGGCGACCAGATGACGGCGGTGACCCTGTTTGGCTCGATCGTCATGGCGCTGTGGAACCGCGAGCGAACCGGTCGCGGCGCGGAGGTCGGCACGTCGTTGCTGGCGGCCGGCCTGTGGTCGAGCGGACTGATCAGCCAGGGCGCCTTGCTGGGCGCTTTCGTGGCACCGCGTCCGCCGCGCACCCGGCCGCGCTCGGCGCTCGGCAATCTCTACCGCGCCCGCGACGATCGCTGGTTCAGCCTCGCCGTCGTGCGCGAGGAGAAACTGTGGCCGGGCTTCTGCGCGGCGCTTGGCCGGCCCGACCTCGAGCACGACCCGCGCTTCGCAACAAGGGAAACCCGCCGCGCCCACGCCACCGAACTGGCGGCCGTCCTCGACGCCATCTTCGCCAGCGACGACTGGCCGGCATGGCGCGACAAGCTGCGGGCGGCCGGCATCACGTTCGGCGTCGTGGGCCGCATGCAGGACATTCCCGACGATCCACAGGCCGTCGCCTGCGGCGCCGTGATCGAGGGCGATCAGCCCGGCATGCCGCGCACGCTGGCCAATCCGATCCGGGTCGACTTCGCCCACCAGCGTCGCCCGCAAGCAGCACCCGCCACGCCGGGCATCGACAACGAGTCGGTGCTGCGCGACGCGGGTTACGGCGTCGCGGAGATCGACGCGTTGCGCGCCGCGGGTGCGCTGGGATGATCGTACCGACGCCGCTGCTCGCCGGCTTGCGAGTGCTCGACATCGCGTCCTTCATCGCCGCGCCGGCGGCCGCGACCGTGCTGGGTGATTTCGGCGCCGACGTGATCAAGGTCGAACCGCCCGACGGCGACCCGCACCGGTCGATGTCGAGCGGCACCGGCATGCCGGTCAGCGACGTCAACTATTGCTGGGAACTCGATTCCCGCAACAAGCGCTCGATCGTGCTGGACCTCAAGAATCCGGAAGGTCGCGCCGCGCTCGATCTGCTGATCGCGCGCGCCGACGTGCTGATCACCAACTTCCCCCGCCCCGTGCGCGAGCGCCTGCGGCTGCGCTATGCCGACGTCGAAGCCATCAATCCGCGCCTCGTCTACGCCTCCCTGACGGGTTATGGCGATGCCGGTCCCGAACGCGACGCGCCGGGCTACGACGTCACGACCTATTTCGCGCGCTCGGGCATCACCGAGACGATGCGGCTGGTCGACGCGCCGCCCTCGATGTCGCTGCCCGCGCAAGGCGACCACGCCACCGCCATGACCCTGTTCGGCGCCATCATGCTGGCGCTCTACGGGCGCGAACGCAGCGGACGCGGCGGCGAGGTCTCGACCAGCCTGCTGCACAACGGCGTCTGGTCGAACGGACTGCTTGCCCAGGCTGCCTTGCTGGGCGCCGTGCCCGACCCAAGGCGCGGCCGGCAGTTCGCCCGCAACCCGCTCGCCAACACCTACCGCGCCCGCTGCGGCCGCTGGCTGTCGCTGGTGATCGTGCGGGCGGACCGGCTGTGGATTCCCTTGTGCGAGGCGATGGGACGGGCCGAGCTAGCGACCGATCCCCGCTTCGTCGACCAGGCCACGCGCGCCGCCAACGCGCCGGCGTTGCTGGCGATCCTCGACGACGTCTTCGCCACCCGCGATCTCGACGACTGGCGCGCCCGTCTGTCGGCCGCCAACATCACCTTCGGCACCTTCACCAGCCTGGCGGAACTGGGCGACGATCCGCAGCTGGCCGCCAGCGGCGTGACGGTCGAGACCGGCCGGCCCGGACTGACGCGCACCATTCCCAATCCGATCCACGCCGCCATGGCGCCGCAAGTGCCGCCGGGTCCCTCGCCGGATCTCGGCGCGCACGGCGCGGAGATATTGCGCGAAGCCGGCATGGCGGAAACCGGAATCGACGCACTGCGGGCGAGCGGCGCGCTGCGCTGACGCAAGGCCTTCGACCGGCGTCCACCCCGCCATGCGCGGGGCGCGCTTGACCGGAGGCGGCGTGGAGACGAGGGTCGCCCCGGTATCGAACCAACGCCTCCGGGAAGAGAACATGACCGAACCGTCCCTGCCGCTGGCCGGCCTGCGGGTGCTCGACATCAGCTCGTTCATCGCCGCACCCGCCGCCGCCGCGGCGCTGGGCGACTGGGGTGCCGACGTGATCAAGGTCGAGGGACCCGAGGGCGATCCCAACCGCACGATCATGTGGGATTCGCCGAGCTATCCGAAGGGCGAGGTCAACTATCCCTGGCAGATGGACTCGCGCAACAAGCGCTCGCTGGCGCTGGATCTCAAGAAGCCCGAGGCACGCGCGGCACTCGACAAGGTGATCGCCGGCGCCGACATCCTGATCTGCAATTTCCCGCCGCCCGCGCGCGAGAAACTGCGGCTGACCTGGGAGGACTGCAAGGCCGTCAATCCGCGCCTGATCTACGCCTCGCTGACCGGCTATGGCGAGACCGGCCCCGACCGCGACCGGCCCGGCTTCGACGCCACCGCCTATTTCGCCCGCTCGGGCCTGTTCGACGCGCAGCGCTACGAGGGCGGCCCGCCGGGCACCGCGGTGCCGGCTCAGGGCGATCGGGCAACCGCGATGGGGCTGCTGTCCTCGATCCTGATGGCGCTGATCCATCGCATGAAAACCGGCGAAGGCAGCTGGGTCGGCACCTCGTTGCTGGGCAACGGCCTGTGGTCGTGCGGGGTGGTGGCGCAGGCGGCCCTCGTCGGCGCCTTCCTGCCGCCGCGGCCGACGCGCGACCGGCCGCGCTCGGCGCGGGGCAATCTCTACCGCACGGCCGACGACCGCTGGCTGCAGCTGACCATCGTGCGCGAGGACAAATTGTGGGCGCCGCTGTGCGCGGCGATCGGCCGGCCAACGCTCGCCGCCGATCCGCGCTTCGCCGAACTCACCGAGAGGCGCAAGAACGCCGCGGCGCTCGCTGCCATTCTGTCGGAGGCGTTCGAAAGCCGCGACTACGAGCATTGGCGCAAGGCGCTGGCGGCGCGTGACGTGACGTTCGGCGTGATCAGCCGGCCCTCCGACATCCCCGACGACGAGCAGGCCGTCCATAGCGGGGCCATCGTGGCCACCGACATTCCCGCCATGCCGCGCACGCTCGCCAACCCGATCCGCGTCAGCTTCGCCACCCAGCGGGTCGCCACGCCCGCTCCCGATCTCGGCGAGCACGGCGACGCGGTGCTGCGCGAGGCCGGCTTCGACGATGCCGGGATCGCCGCCCTGCGCGCCTCCGGCGCGCTGGTCGGTGGTCCGGGCGCGGGGCCGAAGCGGTGAGCGCGCCGATGGACGCGACGGAAGAGGCACCGCTGGCGGGGCTGCTGGTGCTCGACATCAGCTCCTTCATCGCCGGACCGGCCGCCGCCACGGCGCTCGGCGATTTCGGCGCCGACGTGATCAAGATCGAGCCACCGGGTGCCGGCGATCCGCACCGCCTGAACTACACCAGCCCCAACTATCCGCCGAGCGACGTGAATTTTCCCTGGCAGCTCGATGCCCGCAACAAGCGCTCGCTGGCGTTGGACCTGAAGAACGTCGAAGGCCGCGCCGTGCTCGACCGGCTGCTGGCGCGCGCCGACGTGATGATCGTGAACTTTCCCGCGCCGGTGCGCGAACGCCTGCGCCTGCGCTGGGAGGACGTCGAGGCGATCAACCCGCGCCTCGTCTATTGTTCCCTCACCGGCTACGGCGAGTCCGGTCCCGACCGCGACCGCCCCGGCTTCGACGTCACGGCCTATTTCGGCCGCTCCGGCATCCTCGACATGGCGCGCTACGAGAACGGTCCGCCCGGCGTGTCGCTGCCCGCGCAAGGCGACCGCGCCACCGCCATGACCCTGGTCGCGGCGATCCTGATGGGCCTGCGGCGGCGCGACAAGACCGGCAAGGGCGGCTGGGTCGGCACCTCGCTCTACGCCAACGGCGTGTGGTCGAACGGCACCTCGACGGCCGCGGCGCTGATCGGCGCCTATTCGGGCGCGCGGCCGCCCAGGGAAACGCCGCGCAACGCGCTGACCAACCTCTACCGCACCGCCGACGACCGCTGGATCCAGCTCGCCCTGGTGCGCGACGACCGCATGTGGGAACCCTTCTGCGCCGCCATCGAACGCACCAATCTGGTGACCGATCCGCGCTTCGGCACCCGTCCCGACCGCCGCGCGCGCGCCGTCGAACTGTCGCGCGAACTCGATCCGGCTTTCGCGGCGAAAACCTATCCCGAGTGGGAAAAGATTCTCGGCGAGGCGGGCATCACGTTCGGCGTGATCGGCCGCCTGCGCGACGTGGTCGACGACGAACAGGCCGAGCACGCGGGCATCTTTTCCGACACCACGAACCCGGCGATCCCGCGCACCGTCAACAACCCCATCCGTCTCGGCTTCGCCAAACCCCGCGTGTCGGGCCCGCCGCCCGAGGTCGGCGAGCACAACGAGGCGGTGCTGCGCGAACTCGGCTACGACGACGCCGCGATCGCGGCGTTGAAGAACGCCGGCGCGCTGGGATAGCGTCGGCTCCGGCCGCGTCGCCCACGCTTTCACGCCACACGAGGAGACCATCATGGCCCGCATTCCGCTGCTCGACGCCGACGATCCGGCCGTCCCCGCCGACACGCGGGACTGGCTGCGCGAGGCCGCCAGGACGCGTGGTCGCGCCCTCAACGTCTATCGCGCCATGGCCAACCGGCCCGAGGCGGCACGCGCCTTCAGCGCCATGATCAAGGCGGTCTATCGCGGCGACAGTTCGCTGGAGCCCCGGCACGGCGAGCTGGCGTATCTCACCGCGACGGTCACCAACGACTGCTTCTATTGAATTCCGACCCATCTCTTGCTCGGTCGGAGCATCGGACTGACGGAAGCCCAGATGGGGCACCTGCTCGACGATCCGCTACCCGCGGACGTCTACGATCCGGCGGAAGCGGCCATCGTGCGCTACGCGCGGAAGTCGACGCGGCTGGAGCCGATCGACGGCGCCACCTACGGCGATCTCGCGCGCCATTTCAGCCAGACGCAGATCATCGACATCTGCCTGACGGTCGGCCTCAGCAACATGGTCAACCGCTTCCACGCGACGTTCCAGACCGACGTGGACGGGCAAACCCTGGCCGACCTGGAGGCAGGCGACCGCGCGGCCGGTGCCTGCGCCATACCGCTGCCGAAGCCGCCGGCCTGAGAGGGCCGCTCGCCCTCAGTCGGGCAGGTGCGCCGGCTTCTCGCAGGCGATGGTGCCCATCTGACCGGGCACGTGGACCTCGAGGATTTCGAGATCCTGCGAGGTCGCGGTCTCGTTGTGCTTCATGCCGCCGGGGATCAGCAGCGATTCGCCGGCCTTGAGGCGCAGCTTGCGGCCGTCCTCGAATTCCAGATCGACCCAGCCCTTGAGCGCGTAGACGAACTGCGCGTCGCACTCGTGGTGATGCCAGCCGGTCGGCCGCGTCAGGCCGACGTCGGAGGACATGATCTGCGCCTTCATGAGGCCGTTGGTGGCGTCGGCCACCAGCAGGTCGCGGTACTGGAAGAACTCGCGGCGGCCGGCCACGATGGGCGCGGTTTCCGGCGTGGCGTGCGCGAGCGTGGTCTTGCCGGCATCGATGGCGATGTTGGTATCCATGGCGTCCTCCCGTGGGCAACGCCGGGAGCATGGCAGGGGCCGCGGCCGGCGGCAACCGGTCTGACTTCAGACGGTATGGCGTTGTTTCCGCGCATGGCGGGGAGGATATCCGGCTCCTGGAAATGGCATTTCCCAAATCCTGGCGACGTAGTCGCATGCTATTGCGGAGACAGTATACAAATTGGTGCTCTGGCGAGAATTGAAAATAACCGCGAAGAAGCAGCCATCGAAGTCGCCGAGGCATGACCGAGCCGGATTGCCGGACCCGGTAATTTCGTATATACAATAACGATGCGCGTCGAGTTCGATCCGGCGAAGCGGACGCTGGAACATCGCGGACTGGACTTCGCTGATGCCGGCGGGCTGTTCGCGCGGCCGTATCTGACCCGTGCAGACGACCGACGCGACCATGGCGAGAAGCGGTTCGTGTCGATCGGTCGACTCGGGGACGTCGTCGTGGTCGTCGTCTGGACGCCGCGCGGCGAGGCCCGCCGGATCATTTCGACGGGGATGGCCAATGAGCGCGAAAAAGCAGCCTTCGAAATCGCCGTGGCGTGATCCCGACGACGCGCCACCGCTCGATGCGGCGTGGTTTGCGTCGGCCGATCTCGTGGTGGATGGCGCGGTTGCGAAGCGCGGCCGGCCGGCCGGTGGCGCGACCAAGGAAGCGATCTCGATCCGGCTCGACAAAGACGTCCTCGCGCACTTCCGCGCCGGCGGGCCGGGCTGGCAGGCGCGTATCAACGACCAGCTGCGCGGCGCGCTGCCGGCCCGCAAGCGGCGGGCGGGGTAGCGGGCGGCGGCGCCCTTTGCCGATCGTCCATGAACGACAATCCGGTTTGTCGTTCACGAAACGCCGATCCACGAGAGGCAAACCGGGCGCGTGGCCCCACGCAGCGATCCGTTCAAGCCGCCGCGAGCGTCGGTATCCGGTCGATCTCGGCGCCGAGCGCGATGCGCGCGGCATGTAGATCGTGTTTGTGTTGCAGGTTCAGCCACAGATCGGGGCCGTTGCCGCACAGCTTGCCCAGCCGCAGTGCCATCGCAGGCGTCACGGGCTGCTTATCCGACAGGATGTCGTGGAGGGTCTGCCGCGAAATCCCGAGCAGGCCGGCGATCGCCGTCCGGGTCTTGCCCAGCGCCGGCAGCACGTCCGCGCGGAGCAACGCGCCGGGGTGCATCGGTGCGTGGTCGGCGGCGGGCGACACCGCGGTGCCGTGCGCCGCCTTCGAGGGCTTCCACCCCGAGGCGCGCTGGGTCGTCGACGCCGCCCCCGACGTCCACAAGCGGCCGCTGGTGGAACGTGTAAGCGCCGGAGCAATAATCCCTCACTGAAGCGGCCGGATAATCTGGTTGCGCCGGAGTAAAACTCCGTCAGCAGATAGCCTTTTGCCTATTTGGCGGAAGGCGGAGGGATGAAGGGCGTGGAGTTATATGGACGGGTTCGCCAT
>CAMDVZ010000151.1 GCA_945878895.1 Caenispirillum bisanense
TACTGGCAGGACATGGCGTTGTGGCTGCCCAGGCTCGCCTTCGACTGACGCGCTCCGCCGTCAGCGCGGCGTTGGCTTCGACGGCACCGGTCCGACCACCACGGGCGTTGGCTTGCGGGTCATGAAGGCGTCCACCCAGTCGCGGAACGGCGACCCGGCGCCGCCGGGCCTCGCGGCGCCCGACGGCGCGACGTCGAGGATCGCGACGGCGAGGCCACCGTCGACGCCACGAGCGGCGCGGGTGGTCGCGACGGGCGCGTCGCGGGTCGACGCCTTTACCCGTTCCTCCATCGCCACCGCCGCCGTCGTCGCGTCGGCGAGCGTCGGGTAGACGAGGACGGCACGGCCACGCCACGTCCCGTCGGCCAGCCGGACCTCGGCGAGACCACCGATCAGATACTGCGCCAGGCGCGGGCCATCTTCCTCCACCGGCGTCAGCAGGCCGGCGCCTAGCCCGGATCCCGGCGGCAGCAACCTCGTGTCCGGCGCGTACATCGCGGTCCAGAACGCGAAGGCCTGCAGGATCGACACGCCGGTAGCCCCTTCACCCAGACCGGCGAGCAAGGCCCGGACCGGCGGCAGGTCGGCCATCGACTTGCCGCCGGCGGCCGACAGCGCCGCTTCGAGAGCCGCGTTCGAGCCCGCCACGACGAGACCGTCGGCGACCATGCCGACGCGGAAGGGTTGCCCCAGGGCGCCCCGGAACGGATCGCCGGCATCGCGCTCGGCGATGTTGAGCGAGCCGTCCGCGCCCCACGACTACACCGGCGCGCCCGCCACGGTAGCGCGCGTGGCGCCGCGCGCTTCGAGCGTCCGGCCGACCACGGTCGCGTCGCGCAGACGCGGCGCGCCGGCGAAAATCTTCGGGTTGAGCGCCGGCGTGTCCGACCCGAGCCCCACCAGCATCGCGTCGATGGCGTCGAGATCGAAGCCAACCTTGGCCGGCCATCCGTCGGTCGGTCCCTGCATCAGTCCCGCGAAGCCGGCCGCGACCGGCACCGATACACTCAAGGCCGGCCGCCGGGCCTGCCCGGGCGAAACCGACGGCTCCGGCGAGCCGGCCAACAGGTCGAGCCGGCTATAGACGAAGGCGAGCGCGGCCCCGCCGATGTCGCGCCCGGACTGCGGCGCCGGCAGATACTTCAGCAACGATCCGAGCGTCGGGTCGGCCGAAGCCGGCGTCGACAACAGGAGGCAAGTCGCCAACGCCGCGCGACCCGCCAGACCCCGGAAATCAAGCCAGCCCATGCCCTGCTCCCTCGCTGTCGCGCCGGATCGGCGTGTCGCCTCAGGCCGCGACCCTCGCGTCCTCCAGGATCATGTCCGCGCCCTTCTCGGCCACCATCACGGTCGGCGCGTTGGTGTTGCCCGACGGCACGGTCGGCATGATCGAGGCGTCGATCACCCGCAGCCCGGAAATGCCGTGCACCCGCAGCCGGTCGTCGACCACTGCCATCGGGTCGCTGCCCATCTTGCAGGTACCGATCATGTGATAGGTCGTCTGGCCGTTGTTGCGGGCGAACTCCAGCCATTCGTCGTAGGTCTGGACGTCCTTGCCGGGGTTCATCTCGAAGGACCGGTATTTGTCCATCGCCGGATTCTCGACGATCTTGCGGGCGATCTGCATGCCCGCGACCGTGCAATCGCGGTCGATCTGGTCGGACAGGAAGTTCGGCCGGATCGCGGGCGCATCTCCCGCCCGGCCCGAGCGGATATGGATCGAGCCCTTCGATTCGGGGCGGCACTGGCCGATCACCACGGTCATGCCGGGCTCCTTCTCCAGCAGACGCGTGCCGGCGCTGCCGTAGCTGGCGTGCGCGAAATGGAACTGCATGTCCGGCGACTCCAGCTCCGGCCGCGTCTTCACGAAGCCGAAGCAGATGCCCGCGGTCCAGGTCAGCATGCCGCGCCCGGTCGTGTAGTATTTGATGACTTCCTTGACGAGGTGCAGGCCGCGCGACTGCTCGTTGAGCGTGATCGGCAGCTTGCAGCGCCAGTTCATGCGCGGCGCGAAATGGTCGCGGTAGTTTTCGCCGACGCCCTTGAGCTCGTGCAGCACCTCGACGCCGTGCCCGCGCAGCAGGTCGGCCTGGCCGATGCCCGAGAGTTCGAGCAGCTGGGGCGATTGCACCGTGCCACACGACAGGATCGTCTCGCGACCCGCGCGCGCCTCGCGCGGCTGGCCGTTCACGGTGTAGGCGACGCCGACGCAGCGCTTGCCCTCGAGCAGCACCTTGGTCGCCAGCGCGTCGGTCTCGATCCGCAGATTGGGCCGCGAGCGGATCGGGTCGATGAAGGCGCGCGCCAGGCTGTGGCGTTTGCCGTCCTTCATCGTGACCTGGTAGTAGCCGAAGCCTTCCTGCTTGCCGCTGTTGTAGTCGGGGTTGCGCGGATAGCCTTCGCCTTCGGCCGCACCGATGAAGGCGTCGCACATCTCGTGGCGCTCGTACATGTCGTCGACGGTGAGCGCGCCGCCCTTGCCGCGCGGCTCGCTGCCGGCCGTCGCGCCGGTGTAGTTCTCGGACTTGCGGAAGTAGGGCAGGATCGAATCGTAGGACCAGCCGCGATTGCCCATCTGCCCCCAGGTATCGTAGTCGAGCGGCTGGCCGCGCACGTAGAGCATGCCGTTGATCGTGCTCGATCCGCCCAGCGCCTTGCCGCGCGGCGTCGGAATGCGGCGGCCGTTGACGTTGGGCTCGGGCTCGGTCTCGAACATCCAGTTGTATTTCGGCGTCTTCAGCAGCTTGGCGAAGCCGGCGGGAATGTCGATCCACATCGACTTGTCGACGGGCCCCGCCTCCAGCAACAGCACCTTGTTCTTCGGATCCGCGCTCAGCCGGTTGGCCAGCACGCAGCCGGCCGAACCGCCGCCGACGACGATGTAGTCGTAGTCCGCCATTGTCTTTTCCTCCCCGGATCGCGCGGTGATAGCCCGCCTCGCTTTGCCGCGCATCATTCCATCGCCTGGTGTCGGTGAAAAGGTGCGATGCACGAAAGAGCATGGCAATCGGGTGAAGGTCGTGCCGGGATGTCGGCACGGGTTCGAGCCGGCACAAGCCTCGCCGGAATCCTGAAATCCCGGCGCGCTCCAGTCCAGTGGCGCAATCTGCGCCGTCGCGCGGCCGTCGCGGACGTTCGCCATGGGCGCCACTGGCGTGGCGCGCTCATGCGCGACGCGACATCGGCAAGGGTTCCGTCGATGCGACAACTGCTTCCGGGCCGGAGTAGTGTTCGCCCGATTGCCCTGCGCGAAAGAGGATGCCCGATGGCTGCCGCGATTCCCGACTACCGGACCCTGCGCGTCGAGCGCGACGGGCCGCACGATCGCTTGCTGCTGAACCGGCCCGACCGGCTCAACGGCATGAACATCGAGATGGTCGACGAGCTGGTCGATTATTTCGGCCGCCTCCAGTTCGACGATTCGGTGCGGGTGGTGACCGTGCGTGGCGCCGGCAGGGCTTTCTGCGCCGGTCTAGACATGCGCTACCGCGATCCGGACAAGCCGCGCGTGCCGGAGGAAAGCATGATCTTCCAGCGCAAGCTGGCGGAGATCGTCACGCGGATGCGCCGCTGCCCGCAGCCCATCGTCGCGCTGCTGAACGGCGCCGCGGCCGGTGGCGGCTTCGCGCTGGCGCTGGCCTCGGACGTGCGCATCGCCGTGCCCGCCACGCGCATGAACGCCGCCTTCATCCGCATCGGCCTGTCGGCCTGCGATGTCGGGACCAGCTATTTCCTGCCGCGTCTGGTGGGCGTGTCGGTGGCGTCCGAACTGATGCTGACCGGACGCTTCATCGACGCCGAGCGCTCGCTGCGGGTCGGCCTGGTGTCGGAGATCGTCCCCGAAGATCAGCTGATCGCCGCCGGCGACCGCCTGGTCGCCGAGATGCTGGCGACCGCACCGATGGGCTTGCGCCTGACCAAGGAATGCCTCGACGCCGCCCTGGCGATGGAAAACCGCAACCAGATGCTGTGCGCCCAGTCCGGCGATTTCCAGGAGGGCATGCGCGCGTTCCTCGAAAAACGCCCGCCGGTCTACGCCCGGCCGAAGTAGGCTACCCTCGCCGCTCCTCCGGAGAATCCCCGATGCTCACGCTCTACTTCGCGCCCGGCACCAGCTCGATGGCGCCCCACATCGCCTTGCACGAGGTCGGGGCGTCTTTCGAGGCGAAGCCCATGTCGTGGGCGAAAAAGGATCACCAGGCGGCTGCCTACCGCGCGATCAATCCCGAAGGCAAGGTGCCGACCTTGCTGACCGACGGTCGGCCGCTGACCGAGGTCGCGGCCATCCTGTACTATCTCGCGCGGCGGTTCCCCGACGCGAAGCTATGGCCAGAGGACGACATCGCGGCCCAGTCCCGGATCGTGTCGTGGATGTCCTTCATCGCCGCCACCCTGCATCCCGCGCGCCGCCAGGGCGACGACCACGCCCGCGCGATGTACGCGCTGGCCGACGCCCGTCTTGGCAGCAACGAGTGGGCGGTCGGCCGCCATTCGATCGCCGACATCCACCTGTTCCGGCTGTTCTGGCGCTTGCGCGGTTCGCTCAAGCCGAAGCCGGAGGAGTTCCCCAATCTCGAAGCCCACCATGCCCGCATGATGGCGAGGCCGGCGGTACGCAAGGCGATCGAAATCGAAGCGGCGCTCGGCTACGAACTGCCGGCGTGAGGCGGGGCGCGAGCCGCCACAGCGTCCGCCGACGCATGGGTGCGGCGGCAGCGGAGCGCTCCGTTCACGGGGCTGACTTTCGGCGCCTGGCGTCGTTGTCAAGAAAGATGCTCTGCCGCAATGGTTTCTCCTTCTCCCCGCGGCGGCGGGGAGAAGGTGCCCGAAGGGCGGATGAGGGGCTTCGCGGTGTTGCAACGATATCGTCGACTCTCGCGGGAACGTGCCGCTCGCCAGGCCGTGAAGCCCCTCATCCGACGCTACGCGCCACCTTCTCCCCGCCTCCGCGGAGAGAAGGGAAGAGTCGTCGCGGCAGCGTGAGTTCTTGCCGCTGCAACGCGCCGCGGCCGCGAAGCGGCAGAGAAGCCGGGGTCCCTCGCTACGTACGGGATGACACCGTGCGTGTACATGCGAGCGTGCGCAACTATTACGCGTGCGCCAACCATTGCTGCTCGACGTTGGCCCCTGGAAAGCCGCGCCCTACGCCGCGACCGCCTCGTTGACGACGCGCTCGGCCTGTTCGAGGTCGACCGACACCAGGGTCGACACGCCGCGTTCGGCCATCGTCACGCCGTAGAGACGGTGCATCTTGGCCATCGTCACGCGGTGATGGGTGATGATCAGGAAGCGGGTGTCGGCGCGGCCCGCGATCTCTTTCACGAGATCGCAGAAGCGCTCGACGTTGGCGTCGTCGAGTGGTGCATCGACCTCGTCGAGCACGCAGATCGGCGCCGGGTTGGTCATGAACACCGCGAACAGCAGCGCCAGCGCGGTCAACGCCTGCTCGCCGCCCGACAGCAGCGACATCACCTGGAATTTCTTCCCCGGCGGAGAGGCGACGATCTCGAGGCCGGCTTCCAGCGGGTCCTCCGATTCGGTCAGCCGCAACTCCGCCTTGCCGCCGCCGAACAGCTTGGTGAACAGTTCCTGGAAGTGGCGGTTGACCTCCACGAAGGCCGCCATGAAACGCTCGCGGCCCTCGCGGTTGAGGCTGCCGATGCCCTGGCGCAGGCGGCCGATGGCGGCGGTCAGGTCGTCGCGCTCGCCGGCCATGGCGACGATCTGGCGATCGATCTCGGCGGCTTCTTCCTCGGCGCGCAGGTTGACCGCGCCCATCGTCTCGCGCTCATGCACCAGCTTCTCCAGCCGGCGCTCCGCGCTTTCGACGTCGGGCAATTCTTCCAGGCTGGCGGCCTCGGTGGCTTCGAGCACCGCCTCGGGCGTCAGCTTCAGGCGTTCCTCGATCCGCTCGACGATTCCCTGGCGGTCGCGTTCGGCCTGCTCGGCCTGGCCTTCGCGACGCACGCGCGATTCGCGCGCCGCGGCGAGATCGGCTTCGACCTGTCTGAGCGTCTTGTCGGCGGTGGCCAGTCGCGATTCGCCGACCGCGAGCCGATCGGCCGCACCCTGGCGCTCCGTCTCGGCGGTCGCGATGTCGTCGGCCAGGGAGTCGTGCTGGCCCGCCAGTCTCTCGGGCAGCGCCTCGATCTCGGCCAGCTGCGCGCGCACCGACGCGCCGCGTTCGTCGAGGGCGGCGATCTGGATCACCGCGCCGGCGAGACGACCATCCCAACCCTGCCGGTCGGTTGCGATCTGGCGCCGACGGTCCCATCGGGCATCGGCATCGCGGCCGAGGCTGTCGCACAGCGCCTGGCTTTCGACCAGCGCGGCGCGCGCCTCCGCCAGCTGCGCGCGCATCGCGGTCGCCTCGGTGTGGTCGGACGCAGAATCGGGAATCCACGAACGCCGTGCCTCGCGAAAGCCGCGACGGATTTCGAGATCGGCCTGCTCGACCGCCACCTGCGCCAGCGTCTCATCCAGCGAGGCGATCTGCGCGGCGTGACGGCCGGTTTCGGCGGCGACCCGGGCGGCGGTGTCGCGCGCGCGCGTCAGCTCGGCCTCGCGTTCCGACACCAGCCGGCCACCATCCCGCTCGGTGGCGCGACGGACCTCCTGGGCGGCCTGATCGGCGGCACGCGCGGCCTGGATGGCGCCGCGCTCGGCATTGCGCGCGGTTTCCGATGCGGTGCGTTCGTCGCGTCGCGCCGTTTCGACGGCAATCCGCTCGGCTTCGCGGGCACGCTCGATCGCCTGCCGCTCGACCAGACGGGCGCGCTCGCCGACGAACTTCTCGGTCTGGCGCGCCGCATCGAGCGCCCGACGGGCGGCGAAATGCGCTTTTTCCGTCGCGACCGCTTCTTCCGACGCGGCGGCGAGATCGGCCCGTACCTCGGCCAGACGATTGCGCTGCGCCAGCCGCGCCGCGGCCGCGCTTGGCGCGCCGGCCCGGCCGGTGAAGCCATCCCAGCGCCAGACCGCACCGTCGCGCGTGACCAGCTGCTGACCCGGACGCAAGCCTTCCTGCAGGCGCTGACCCATCGCCTCGTCGGCGACGATGCCGATGAAGGCCAGACGTCGCGCGAGCTCGACCGGCGCGGTGACGTGACCGGCCAGCGGCTCGACGCCCTCGGGCAACGGCGGCGTGTCGGCATAGTCGGCCAGCGCCTGCCAGTAGACCGGCGCGCCGCGATCGGGAGACGCTTCGAGTTCGTCGCCGAGTGCCGCGCCCAACGCCGTCTCGAAGCCCGCCGCGACGCCGATGGCATCGATCATCGGCGGCCACAGGCTGTCGCGCGCCGAGCTGAGCGCCGCGGCAATGCCGCTTTCCTCGGCCTTCAGACGGGTCGCGCGACCGGCCGCGCGCTGGGCGATCTCGGCTGCCTTCGCGAGCGACTGCTCGGCGGCCTGACGCTCGACGATACGCGCCTGATCGGAGGCGGCGCGTTCGGCGGCGCGAGCCTGCTCGACGGTCTGGCGCTCAGCGACATGGTCGCGTTCGACCGTTTCGCGGGCGGCGCGTGCAGCCTGTTCGGTGGCGATTCGCTCGCCCTCGGCCACGGTCACGACCGAACGCGTGGCATCCGATGCCTCTCGCTCGGCCGCGCGCGCGCGCTCGATGGCGGTGGACGTTTCGAGGCGGGCGGTATCGAGCGCCAGCCGCGCGGTGGCGGCGATTTCCTCCACGGAGGCCAGCGGCGGCAGCGCGTCCAGTCGCGTGGCGATGTCGCGGCGCTGGTTTTCTGCCTGTTCGCGACGGGAGCGAACACGCAACAGCCGTTCGTTCAGTTCGGCGATCTCGCGCCGGACGCTGGCGGCCATCGCCTCGTCGGCGGCGATCCGGCGCTGCACGGCGTCGAGCTCGATCTCCGCCGCCGCCGTGGCGGCCCTTGCCGCGTCGCGGGCCGTCACGGCGGCCGCGTGACGCTCGTCCTCGCCGGTCTGGGCCGCGGCCAGCCGTTCATCCTCGACGCCGAGATCGGCCAGCGCCGTCTCGGCATCGCCGCGCCGTTCGGTCTCTCGCGCGAGATCGGCGTCGATCTGGCCCAGGCGCGCCTGGCCATCGGCGCGCGCGGCTTCGACGCGGGCGATTTCGGCCGCGATGTTCTCGTGGGCGATGCGCAGGCGTTGCAGTTTGGCGGCGGCGGCGGCTTCCTCGTGGCGCAATGCCGGCAACCCCGTGGCGGCATCGATCTGGGCGGTCGCCGCGGCCGCGGCCTGCCCCGTCAGCTCGACCACGGCGGCCTCGGCCTCGGCGAGACGGGTGGCGGTGTCGGTCAATTCGCGGTCGGCGGCGGCCAGCCGCAACGCCAGCACGACGGCCTCGGCGCGACGGATATGGTCCGACAGGTTGCGATAGCGGCTGGCCTGGCGGGCCTGGCGCTTCAGCTGGCGATGCTGCTCTTCAAGCGCGGCCAGCACGTCCTGGACGCGCAACAGATTGGCCTCGGCCGCCTTCAGCCGCAGCTCCGCCTCGTGGCGGCGGGCATAGAGGCCGGTGATGCCGGCCGCCTCGTCGATCACCATGCGGCGGTCGGCCGGCTTGGCGTTGATCAGCGCGCCGATCCGGCCCTGGCTGACCATCGCCGTCGAGCGCGAACCAGACGCGGCGTCCGCGAACATGGTCTGGACGTCGCGGGCGCGGATTTCCTTGCCGTTGACCTTGTAGAGCGAGCCATGGCCGCGCTCGATGCGGCGGATGACCTCGAGATCGTCGCTGTCGTTGAACTGAGGCGGCGCCAGACGGTTCTTGTTGTCGAGTTTAAGCATCACCTCGGCGATGTTGCGGGCCGGGCGCTGGCCGGTGCCGCCGAAGATCACGTCTTCCATTTCCGAGCCGCGCATCTGCTTGGCCGAGGTCTCGCCCATCACCCATTTGAGGGCTTCCACGAGATTCGACTTGCCGCAGCCATTGGGTCCGACGATGCCGGTCAGACCGGGCTCGATGGCGAGCTCGATCGGATCGACGAACGACTTGAAGCCGGACAGGCGGAGCTTGTTGAACTGCACGTCGGATACTCGCTGGACAGGGATACGCGCGGGACGGCGGGCGAACGCCAGCCGCCTACTTGATCAGCTTGGCGATGGCAGCGTCGTAGTCGGCGAGGGCCTTCAGCCCGACGTGCTTTTCGCCGCCGATGAACAGCGTCGGCGTCGAGGTCACGCCCAGCGCCTCGCCGCCCTGGCGCTCGGCCAGCAGCGACTCCAGCAGCTTCTCGTTGGCCAGACACGCCTTGATCTCGGGCTCGCCCATGCCGCCCAGCCGCAGCAGCTTGCCGAGGTCGGCGGCCGGGTCCTTCGACACCGCCCAGCTGGCCTGGGTCGAAAACAGCGTGTCGAGCACCGCGAAATAGCGGTCGTTGCCGGCGCATTCGGCCAGCATGGCACCCTGGGCGGCGGCGCGGTCGAGCGGGAAATCGCGGAACACCAGCTTGACCTTGCCGGTGTCGATGTATTTTTTCTTCAGCTCGGGCAGGATCTGCGTATGGAAAGCGCCGCAATGGCCGCAGGTCAGCGAGGCGTACTCGATGATCGTGACCGGCGCGTCGGCCTTGCCGAGCACGTGGTCGGACGCGTGGACGGCCATGCCGGTCGGCGCGACGGGCACGACCGACTGCGCGCGCGCCTCGCCAGCGACGAAGCCCGTGGGTCCACCGACCCAGATGGTGGCGGCCAGAATGGCCGCGACACCAGAAATCAATCTCTTCCGCATTTGGAACCCCCGAACCCCTACATCTTGGGTGTCTGGCCTGTGGAGAGTCAACGCGCGCGATGACCAGTCTTTTCCACATAGGCTCGGATCATGGCGTTTGAACGGCTCCCGACGCGCCGAAACGCCGGCAGGGATCACGTTTGCGTGCGACCGGCGAGGATGCGGGTACCGAGGCGTTCGAGGGCGGCGCGCAACTGGTCGTCGCCGATATCGACGACGCGGGCGGCGGCTTCGCGGCGGATCGCGGGGTCGACGGGGGGTTGGCGGGGTCTGGCGGCGGCATGCACGCGCAGGGGGCCCTGGACGAATTGCAGGCGGGCGATCATAGCGTGGCCGAAATAGCCGTTGATGCGTTCGAGCAGTTGGCTGGAGCGGTGCTGGAACTCAAGCGCGGTACCGGCCGCCACCCGCAGCCGCAAGGTGGCGCCCGGCGACGCGGACCCTTTTTTCGCGCCGCCGCGGGCGATGCCGGAGAGTTTTTCGGGTTCCGAGAGACGCGCGATGTCGGGACCGACGATGGCGGTCCATTCGAGCGTCAGGCGGGCGATGGCGGCACCCTT
>CAMDVZ010000152.1 GCA_945878895.1 Caenispirillum bisanense
AAGCTCTGCGCCCGGGTCTGGAACACCTGCGACGAGATCCTCGACGCCTGTCAAAGCGCCTGGCGCTTCCTCGTCGACGATCCAGCCCGGATCCCCTCCATCGGCACCAGGAAATGGGCGTGTGTCACTCGATAAGTCGGCTGGTATAAATTACGTGAATCACGGGGATCGCCGACGCCCAAGGGACCCGGCGGCGGCACCGGCGGGGGTTGCTCGGGGGGCGTCGAGGGCGGTTTGAAGCGCAAGGTCAGCGCCAGCGGATTGGTGCCGTGTTGATAACTCGGTCCACCGGACCGGTCGATCAGATGCAGGCGCGGCAAGGCCTCGTCGACCGCGCCGCCGGGAACCGCGCCGAGGCCCGCCAGCCCGGCCGACGCCGACGCCGGTAGATCGAGCCGCGGTGCCGCCCGCGGCGGCGGCGCGGGCGGCGGCCGGCGCGGTGTGTGGGCGTCGCGGATCGCGGCCAGGCCATCGTTGGCGCCCGACCGCCGGTCGGGCTCGGGCGCCGCGGCGTCGCCCCGCCGGGAATGGTCGATGTCGATGTCGGGGCCGGTCGCGAACGCCGGAGCGCCGAGCCAGCACGCGATCGTCGCCGCGACCGCCAGCGCGGCGGCGGGCGATCCCGGGGTGGCGCATCGCGATGGTTTTTGCCTCACGACCGCGAGTTTAACGTTATCCACAAGCCTTCTCAAGGCCGGAAAAGCCCGCGCGCACGAGGGCGGTCGGGGCATCGGCGCGCCCGGCGGGGCAGCCGGGCGGACCCGGCCGCGCGCCGGGGACCGTCGCGCCGGGCAGTCGAGGCGAAACCGCCGTGCACCCCATCGCGTCGGGATCTGGACGGTCCGGTCCGGCCATCTATCTGCGCATGAGACGCATTCGCAATATACAGCGTCCAGCGCTGCAATCGCGCCCCGCCACCGCAGATCGATGCGCCGCCCGCGCTCGCCCTTGACGCCGCCGACCACCGCGCCAGCATGCCCTTTGCGACCACGACGAAGGGAGAGAAAGCCATGGGCGAGTACAGCAAAGTCGAAAAAGACGGTCGGTTGACCATCGTCACCATCAACCGGCCCGAGGTCTACAACGCCTGCCATCCGATGGCGAACCAGGAACTCGGCGACATCTTCGACGAGTTCGCCGCCGACCCCGAGCAATGGGTCGCCATCATCACCGGTGCCGGCGACAAGGCCTTCTCGGCCGGCAACGACCTGAAATACCACGCCGAACTGCAGGCCCGCACCGGCAAGCGCCCGCATTCCCCGCCGCGCGGCTTCGGTGGCCTCGCCAACCGCTTCGACCTCGACAAACCCGTGATCGCGGCCGTCAACGGCGTGGCGATGGGCGGCGGCTTCGAGATCGCGCTCGCCTGCGACATCATCATAGCGTCAGACCAGGCTCGCTTCGCGCTGCCCGAACCACGCGTCGGTCTGGCAGCGGGGGCCGGCGGCATGCAGCGCCTGTCGCGCCAGATCCCGCTGAAAAAGGCCATGGGCATGATGCTGACCGGCCGCCACGTGCCGGCCCAGGAAGGCTACGAGCTCGGCTTCGTCACCGCCGTCGTGCCGCACGCCAAGCTGATGGAGGAGGCCAAACGCTGGGCCGGCCTGATCCTCGAATGCTCGCCGATGAGCGTGCGCGCCACCAAGCAGACCGTGATGCGCGCGCTCGACGTGCCCAACACCGAGATCGCCATGCGCAATCTCAACTACCCCTCGTTCGTGGCGATGACCCGCAGCGAGGACACCGTCGAAGGCCCCAAGGCCTTCGCCGAGAAGCGCAAGCCCGCCTGGAAGGGCCGGTAGAACATCGGCGCCGCCGCCCGGAACCCTCCGGGCGGCATCGCTCCATTTCTATGCCGACCGCTTGCCGTCCCAGTCCCAGTCGAGCTCGAATGAATCGCCTTTGGCCTTGATGTAGGCGGCATGCGGCGTCCCGAAGTGCGCCGGCATCAGCAACGCGCCCGACTCGGCGCACGACGCCAGCAGGTCGTGCCGGCTCTGGCGCGCCTTGTCGCGGTCGAGACAGAACACGCTGTTCCATTTCCACAGCGGCACCTGGACCGGATTGTGCAGCGCGTCCCCCGAGAACATCGCGCGGCGGCCCTTCGATTCGAGATCGACCCGGATATGGCCCGGCGTGTGGCCCTCGCTCGGTCGCACCGTCAGGCAGTGGCCGCACTGGTGCCCGTCGTCGACCATCACGGCCATGCCGGCCTCGACCACCGGCAGGACGGAGTCGTTGTAGACGTTGCGCTCGTACTCCGGCGCCTCGGGCGACTTCGCGCCGGCCGAATAGTGGGCGTGGTCCTTGCTCGACATCAGGTATTTCGCGTTCGGAAACGTCGGCACCCAGCGGCCATTCTCCAGCTTCGTGTTCCAGCCGACATGGTCGATGTGCAGATGGGTGCACATCACGAAATCGACCTCCTCGGGCTTGACGCCGATGCGCGCCAGCCGGTCGAGGTAGGGCGTCTCCAGCATGTCGAAGCGCGCCATGCCCGGACGCGGCTTGTGGTTGCCGCCGCAGGCATCGATCAGGATCGTGTGCTTGCCCGTGCGCACCACCCAGCTATGGATGCTCGCCACCAGCTTGCCCGAGGCCGGATCGAAATAGTTCGGCGCCAGCCAATGCTGGTGCGAGCGGAACGTGTCGGCGTCGAACTCCGGAAAGAACTGCGCGGCGGGAAAGCCCGGCCCCATCATCTCCTCGACCCGCGTCACCCGCGTCTCACCGATCATCCTGTCCTGCATCGCGTCCTCCGTTCAATGCGCGCCTCTGGCCGAACCCGACGATAGCAGCGAGGACAGCGCAGGCGACAGGCCGGTCGTTTCGACAGGCGCCGTCTCGCGATCGCGCGTCGGCACGATGCCGGCCAGCGTCTCGGCCAACCGGACGGCACACTCCAGCCCATCCAGCAGCGGCACCGGCACGACCGTGCCCAACCGCCCGGCGAAGCCCGTCAGCACGATACCGCCGAGGATCACGACATCGGCGCCGTCCCCGCGCGCAATCGCGACACGCCCCGGCGATCGGTTCTAGCGCCGCGGCGGGATCGCGCAGGATGGCGTCGCCGGTCGCCGCGATGGTCCGCACCGACGCCAGCCGCGCGGCGAAGCCACGGGCGGCCACGAACGCCTCCAGCATCGGCTTCCAGCCCGCCCCGCCGGTCACGATGGAAAATCGCGCGCCCGTCGCGCAAGCTTTCACGATCGACGCCACCGCCATGCCCACCACGGGCACGTCGCATGCTTCTTTCAGCGCCATCAGACCTGGATCGCCAAAGCACACCGGAATGACCGCGTCGGCCACGCCCCGGTAGCTGGCGAAAGCGTCGAGCGCGGCGTGACCGGCGATGGCGTAGGCGGCTTCCGACTCGATGACTGACGCCCCGAACCGCGCCGTCGCGGTCTCGATCGTCGTGCCGGGCGCGACCATCCGCGTTGCCGCCTCGCCCGCCAGAGCCGTCATCGCGGGCGACGTGTTGGGGTTGATCAGCAGCAAGCGCAAACCCGGCTCCCCGAGGTCAGAACGCCACGTCGTCCCCGAAAGCGAGGGAAAACCGCTCGCCCTTGCGGCTGACCTTGCCGTAGTGGGGCGCGCAGAAATGGGCCGGCAGCAGCTTGCAGTCGGTGTCGGCGCACTGCTCCATCAGACGCTGGCGGGTGACCGCCGAGGCGACCGGGTCGACACAGAAGCGGCTGGACCAGTCCGGGTTGAAGACCTGGATCGGGTGATGCAGCGCGTCGCCGACGAACAGCCCTGCCTCGCCCTTCGACTTCGCCGACAGCACGAGCGAGCCCGGCGTGTGGCCGGCCGCCGATTCCAGATGCAGCGCGTCGTCCTCGATGGCGTGGGCGCCGTCGATCATCACGGCCTGCCCCGCCTCGACGATCGGCAGCACGCCGTCGTTGAACGAGCCATGCTGGGTCGGCCGCGCGGCATCCTTCGCGTTGTCGGCGCCATAGAATTCGTAGTCGGCCTTGCCGAACAGGTACTTCGCCTTGGGAAAAGTCGGCACCCAGCGGCCGTTCTCCAGCTTCGTGTTCCAGCCGACATGGTCAACGTGGAGATGGGTGCAGAGCACGAAATCGACTTCCTGCGGTGCCACCCCGCAGGCCGCGAGATTGTCGAGGTAGCCGGAGGCCAGCTTGTTGGCGATCGGGAATTTCGGCCGGTCGCGATCGTTGCCGCAGCATGTATCGATCACGATCGTGTGGTGGCGGGTGCGCAGTACCCAGGAATGGATGCTGAGCTTCAGCAGATCGGTGGCGGGATCGTAGTGGCCTTTGGTCAACCACGGCAGATGGCGGTCGAACTCGGTCTTGTCGAAGTCCGGAAACATCTGCGTCGGGCTCGCCAGCGGCGCGATCATCTCCTCCGCCCGCGAAACGGTGAAATCGCCGATTGTCGTGACCGCCGCCATGAGCTTGCCCCCGTCCATGCGTGCCGCGCACGTCGGCCGCGAATGGCGGCACTGTAGCGTGGCCGAGCTCGCCCGTGTAAGCAGCGCCGCTATGCGGATTTCGCGGAGAGAGCAAGGACCATGACCCCACCGATCCCGACCGGCGCGCTGGCCGGCCTGAACGTGATCGACCTGTCGCGCGTGCTGGGCGGCCCCTATTGCGGCCAGATGCTAGCCGACCACGGCGCCGACGTGATCAAGATCGAGCCGCCGCTGGGCGACGAGACGCGCGGCTGGGGGCCGCCTTTCGACGCCGAGGGCATCTCGGCCTATTTCGCCGGCATCAACCGCAACAAGCGCGTGGTGGCGCTCGACCTCACCAAACTGGCCGGTCGCGACGTGCTGCTGAAGCTGCTCGAAACCGCCGACGTGCTGGTCGAGAACTTCAAGACCGGCACGATGGAGAAATGGGGGCTCGGCTACGAGGCCGTGCTGGCGAAGAAATTTCCGCGCCTGGTCCACGCCCGCGTCTCGGGTTTCGGCGCCGACGGGCCGCTGGGCGGCTTCCCCGGCTACGACGCCATGGTCCAGGCATCGACCGGACTGGTCTCCGTCAATGGCTCGCCCGAAGGCGGCCCGGTGCGGATCGGCATACCGGTGGTGGACCTGTCGACGGGCATGAACGCCTGCATCGGCATCCTGATGGCGCTCTACGAGCGCAACCGCTCGGGCAAGGGCCAGTTCGTCGATGCCACGCTCTACGACAGCGCGATCGCCCTGCAACACCCGCACGGCCCGACTTCCTGGTCGCGGGCCAGGCACCGAAGCTCGTGGGCAACAGCCATGGCAGCCTGGCGCCCTACAGCAACTTCCCCACGAAGGGCCGCAACATCGTGATCGGTGCCGGCAACGACGGCCAGTTCCGCAAGCTGGCGCAGATGCTGGACAAGCCGGAACTCGCCGACGATCCACGCTTTCGGACCAACAAGGATCGCGTCGCCAACAAGGCCGCGCTCGAAGCCGAACTGCGCGTCCTGACCGCCGACCGCGACGGCGAATCCTTCTCGATCGAGCTGATGAAGAACGGCGTGCCATCGGGGGCGGTGCTGGAAGTCCCCGACGTGCTCGAACACCCACACACGACGCATCGAGGCATGATCTGGGAGAAGGACGGCTTTCGCAACGTCGGCAACCCCGTGAAGCTCTCGCGCACGCCCGCGGCGATCCGGACCAAACCGCGCAAGTTCGGCACCGACACGCGCGCGGTTCTGAAAGAGCGCGGCTTCGCCGATGCCGAGATCGATGCCCTGGTTGCCGACGGCGTGGCACTGGTGGATGTCCGCAAGGCCTGACTCCGCGACCGCGATCCGGTCTAGACTTGGCGCCGAGACGGGACCGGAACAGGGCGGGGACGGCATCATGGGCGGCATCGCGGAATACGACGACCTCGACGGCATGGATCTCGCGTTGCTGATCGCGCGCAAGAAAGTCACGCCGGCCGAGGCGATGGAAGAAGCCATCGCGCGCGCCGAAAAACGCAATCCGGCGATCAACGCGATCACCGTGCCGCTCTACGAGCATGGTCGCGCCGCGGCGCAGGCCAAGCCGCCGACCGGGCGGCTGGCGGGCGTGCCCTTCCTGCTCAAGGATCTCGGCGTCCAGCTGACCGGCACGCGCACGACCGGCTCGGGCAAGCTGTTCGCCGACTTCGTTGCCGATCACGACAGCACCATCGTGGCGCGCTACCGTGCCGGCGGTCTCAACATCTTCGGCAAGTCCGCGTCGCCCGAGATGGGCCTCGCGGCCTCGACCGAACCCGCGATGTTCGGCCCCTGCCGCAATCCCTGGAGCCTCGGCCACAGCGCGGGTGGATCGTCGGGCGGCGCCGCGGCTGCCGTCGCGGCCCGCATCCTGCCGGTGGCGCACGCGACCGACGGCGGCGGCTCGATCCGGATTCCCGCCTCGGCGTGTGGCCTGTTCGGCCTCAAGCCAACCCGCGCGCGCAATCCCTCCGGTCCCGACGCGGGCGAAGGCTGGGGCGGCCAGAGCGTTGGTCATTGCGTCAGCCGCAGCGTGCGCGACAGCGCCGCCCTGCTCGACATCAGCGCCGGTCCCGACGTCGGCGATCCCTACCCGGCGCCGCCGCGCGCCAGGCGTTACCTCCACGAGGTCGGGCGCCAGTCGCGACGGCTGAAGATCGCACTCTGCACGACGCCGTGGAACGGGGAACCGGTCGATCCGGAATGCCGCCAAGCCGCCGAGGACGCGGCGAAGCTGTGCCAAAGCCTCGGTCACTCGGTCGATATCGCGCGGCCGGAGTTCGACTTCGCGCCGTTCCGCGACGCTACCCGCATCCTCGTCGGCGCCAACGTACTCGCGACGTTGCAGGGGCGCGCGAAAGCCCTCGGCAAGACACTGAAAGCCAGCGACGTCGAACCGCTGACGTGGTCGATGGCGGAAATCGGGCGCACCGCCACGGCCGCCGACTACGCCCGCTCGATCTCGACGATCCACGCGGTCGGCCGCGTGGTGGCGCGCTTTTTCACCAGCCACGACATCCTGCTGACGCCCACGATGTGCTCGCCGCCGTGGCCGATCGGCGTGCTGTCGCTCTCGACCAAAGACATCGCCGCCTATCTGACGGCGATCAACCGCTCGATCGCGTTCACGTCGCTCTTCAACGCCTCGGGCAACCCGGCCGCCAGCCTGCCGCTGCATTGGACGCCCGAGGGATTGCCGGTCGGCGTGCAGATCGTGGCGCCGTTCGGCGACGAGCCGATCCTGCTCCGGCTGGCCTCGGAACTCGAGGTCGCGAAACCCTGGGCGCACCGCCGTCCGCCACTGCTGGCTTAGACAGGTTCCCAACCGAAGCAACCCGGAGCACGACCCGATGACGCCAACACAGATCGACGCCGCCGCCGCGACCCTGCTCGACGCCCGCCGGCGCGGCGTGCAGCTCTCTCCGCCACCGGGTCCAGCACCCGCCGATCGCGACACGGTCTACGCCATCCAGGATGCCGTCGCGCGCGCGCTCGGGCCGGTGGAGGGCTGGAAGACCGGCGCGCCGAGTCCCGAGGCCGAGCCCAACTGCGCCCCGCTGGTGGCCGGTTCCGTCGTCGCCGGACCCGCGACCTTCGCCGCGCGCTCCATGCACATGATCGGCGTCGAGGCCGAAATCGCCTTCCGGCTCGGCCGCGACCTGCCCGCTGCCGCCACGCCGCCGTCGGACACCGAGATCGTTGGCGCCATCGCGTCGGCGCATGTCGTCGTCGAAGTCGTCGACACGCGCTGGGCCGACTACAAGAAGCTCGACCCGCTGTGGCACCTCGCCGACAACCAGCTCGATCTGGCGCTGGTGGTCGGTCCGTCCTTCGAGGACTGGCTGACGCACGCCTACGACCGCCAACCGGTGCAACTGATCGTCGATGGAAAGCCGCTGGTCGACAAGATCGGTGGGCTGGCGTGCGGCTCGCCGCTGCGTGTCCTGCGCTGGTTGATCCGCCATGCCGTCACGCGACGCGGCGGTTTGCGTGCCGGGGCCATGATCACGACTGGCTCGTGGGTCGGCCTCCAGTTCGTCCATCCCGGCGCCGACGTGGTCGCCCGCTTCCCCGGTTTCGGCGAAACCCGCGTGACGTTCCCGAAGTGAGTCGAGCCATGACGGGCCCGCGTTTCCACCACGCCCACCTGTTCGCGGCCGACCTCGACGCCACGCTGGCCTTCTGGCGCCGCTGGTTCGGTGCCGCGATCCTCTACGATGGGGCCGTCGCGGGCGCCCGCAACGTGTTCGTCGACGTTGGCGGCGGCCGCTTGCACTTCTGCGACCAGCCGCCACGCAACCACGGCCGCACCGCCGTGCACCACCTCGGTATCCGGGTCGAGAATCTGGCGGCGCTGGTCGGGCGCATGCGCGAGGCCGGCGTCGCGTTCCGTTCGCCGGTGCGCGAACACGCGACTTTCCGCTACATCATGTGCGCGGCGCCCGACGGCGTGCTGCTGGAGCTGTTCGAGCCGATCGCCGACGCGACGGACGACCCGGCCCTCACGCGCTACTTCTTCGATTGAATTCCGGCGATCAGACGAAAGCGCCCGCCGCGCCCGCGCCGAAGCGTTGCCGCAGCTTGCGCGCGAGCTGGTCGCGGACTGCCCGGTAGGCGTCGAGCCGGCGTTCGCGATCGCCCGCGACGGCGCTGGGGTCCATCGTCGGCCAGTACTCCACCGCCGTGGCGACATCGCGGGTCAGTTCGAGCGCCGCGTGGTGGGCTTCCGGCGACAGCGTGACGATCAGGTCGAATTCGCCGGGGTCGATGGCGTCGAGCGTCTTGACGTGATGGCGATGCAGGTCGACGCCCACTTCGTCGAGCACGGCGATCGCGAAGTCGTCGAGATCGCCGGCATGCACGCCCGCCGATTCGAGATAGATCCGGGTGCCGAACAACCACTTCGCGAGCGCTTCGGCCATCGGCGAGCGCACGGCGTTGAGACTACAGGCAAACAGCACGCTGGCGGGTGTGTCGACCATCGCCCGCCCGCGGCTCCCTAGCCTTTGGCGTGCAGGGCGCAGAGCAGCGTGAACAGCCGCCGGGCGGTGCCGAAATCGAGCTCGATCTTGCCCCCGAGCCGTTCGCGCAGCAGCTCCGAACCCTCGTCGTGCAGACCGCGACGGCCCATGTCGAGGGTCTCGATCTGGCTCGGGCTCAACTTCCTGATGGCGTCGTAGTAGCTTTCGCAGATCATGAAGTAATCGCGCACGACCTTGCGGAACGGCGTCAGCGACATAACGATATCGCGCAGCTTCGTCTCGTCGTCGGACCGCACGTCGAACAGCAACCGCCCCTCGTGGATGGCGAGGCGCAGGCGATAGGGTCCCGGGGCGCCGGCCAGCGCGAAACTGTTGTCTTCGAGCAGATCGAAAATCGCGACGCGACGCTCGTGGTCGACCTCGCGCGAGCGCGCCGGCAGCGACGTTTCGTCGAGTTCCAGCGCCGTCAGGCGGTTGGCGGTCGCGGCGTCCATCGCGTGCTCAGGATCCGGCGTTGGTGCGCACGGCGATCGAGCGGCGGTGCGCGGGCAGGCCTTCGGCCTCGGCCAACACCATCGCCGCCGGACCGAGTGCCGCCAGCGCGGCTGCATCGCACGACACGATCGAGGTTCGCTTCAGGAAGTCCGACACGCCCAGCCCCGAGGAGAAACGCGCGGTGCGCGAGGTCGGCAGGACGTGGTTGGTGCCGGCAACGTAGTCGCCGATGGCTTCGGGCGTATGGCGACCGACGAAGATCGCGCCGGCGTGGCGGATCGCCTTGCAGAGCGCCTCGGCCGGCGCCGCGTCGAGACACAGCTCGACATGCTCGGCCGCGATGGCATCGATCAACGGCACCGCGCCCATCAGATCGGGCACCAGAATGACGGCCCCGTTGCCGGTCCAGCTGGCGCGCGCGCGCGCCGCGGTCGGCAACGTCGACAACTCGGCCTGGATGGCCGCGCACACCGCGTCGGCAAACGCCGCGTCGTCGGTGATCAGGATCGACTGGGCGGCCTCGTCGTGCTCGGCCTGCGACAGCAAATCGGCCGCGATCCAGCGCGGATCGCTGTGGCGGTCCGATACCACGAGGATTTCCGAGGGACCCGCGATCAGGTCGATGCCCACCTTGCCGAACACGTGGCGCTTGGCGGCCGCGACATAGGCGTTGCCGGGACCGACGATCTTGTCGACGGGCGCGATCGTCGCGGTGCCCCAGGCCAGCGCCGCAACGGCCTGGGCGCCGCCGACGCGATAGATCTCGCC
>CAMDVZ010000153.1 GCA_945878895.1 Caenispirillum bisanense
GCCGCGGCCAAGTGACGACCCATGTCGACACCCAAACATTTCCTCGACCTCGACCAGGTCGACCCTAAGACGCTTCGCCAGATCCTCGACCAGGGGAAGGCGATGAAGAAATCGCGCGCCAACGGGGGGCACGACAAGCCCCTCGCCGGCAAGACGCTGGCGATGATCTTCGAGAAGCCCTCGACGCGCACACGGGTGTCCTTCGAGGTCGGCATGCGCGACCTCGGCGGCCACACCATCATGCTGGGCACCACCGACACCCAGCTCGGCCGCGGCGAGACCGTGGCCGACACCGCCCGCGTGCTGTCGCGCTACGTCGACATCATCATGATGCGCACCACCACCGAGGCGAAGCTGCGCGACATGGCCAGCCACGCCACGGTGCCCGTGATCAACGCGCTGACCGACCGCACCCATCCCTGCCAGCTGATGGCCGACGTGATGACCTACGAGGAACATCGCGGCCCCATCGCCGGCAAGATCGTGGCGTGGTCGGGCGACGGCAACAACATGGCGACCAGCTGGATCCAGGCCGCCGTGCAGTTCGGCTTCGAGCTGCGCATCGCCTGCCCCGAGGGTCTGGCACCGCCGGCCGACGTGCTGGAATGGGCCAAGGCCAGGGGTGGCAAGATCGCGGTCAGCCACGATCCCGAGGCCGCCGTCACCGACGCCGATTGCGTCGTCACCGACACCTGGGTGTCGATGGGCGACGAGGATGCCGCCAGCTTCGGCCGCCGCCACAATCTGCTGCGACCCTACCAGGTCGACAAAAGGCTGATGGCGATGGCGAAAAAGGACGCCGTCTTCATGCACTGCCTGCCCGCCCACCGCGGCGAGGAAGTGACGGCCGACGTGATCGACGGCCCGCAGTCCGTCGTGTGGGACGAGGCCGAGAACCGCCTGCACGCCCAGAAAGGCATCATGGCCTGGTGCCTCGGCGCGGCCTGAGCGCGGTGGCGAGGGAGGCACGCTCTTCTCATGCTCATACCTTCCCTCGCCACCGGCGGGGGAAGGTGCCCGAAGGGCGGATGGGGGTGGGTGCCGACACGGACACGCTGTCGCCGTTCGAGCACGAACATCGACACGATCGCGCGAAGCGCAACCATTCTTTTGCCGCCTCGCGTATCGATCGCGAAGAAAACGGGATTGCGCTTCGCGCCGTCGTATCCGCGACCTGCGAAACCTCCGACGATCATGGGCGTTGCGAGACCCACCCCCATCCGCCCTTCGGGCACCTTCCCCCGCCGATGGCGAGGGAAGGTATGAATATTGGTCGATCGTCGGCAATCGTGCGTCGTCGTGCTTGCCGCCGCGCGCATGTCGCCGGCACGACCGGACTGAGCGAAGCATGACATCCATGACTCCCCCCGACGATCTCGCCCTGCCCTTCCAGGTCGCCAGCCTCGGCGTGCGCGGACGCGCGGTGCGGCTGGGGCCGGCGCTCGACGCGATCCTGTCGCGGCACGCGTTTCCCGACGCCGTCGCGGGTCTGCTGGCCGAGACGCTGGCGCTGGGCGCGGCGCTGGCGGCCTCGATGAAGTACGAGGGCATCTTCACGTTGCAGATCCGGGGCGATGGACCCGTGCGGCTGATCGTGGTCGACCAGACCTCGGCGGGCGCGCTGCGCGGCTACGCCGCGTTCGACGCCGATGCCGTCGCCGCCGCGCTGGCCGACGAGACGCTCGACGCCGCCTCGGGCTTGCCCGCCCATCCGGTGCCGCGGCTGCTCGGCAACGGCAACATGGCCAGCACGGTCGCCCAGGGACCCGACACCGAACGCTACCAGGGCGTCGTGGCGCTGGAGGGCGCCTCGCTGTCGGATTGCGCCCACCATTATTTCCGCCAGTCCGACCAGCTCGCCGCGGCGGTGAAGCTCGCCGCCGGCCGCGGCGCCGATGGCCACTGGCGGGCCGCGGCCTTGACGGTGCAGGCACTGCCATCGGCCGAGCTGATCGCCGAACTCGACGCCGAGGAGCGCGACGAACGCTGGCGCACCGCGCTCGTCATGCTGGGCAGCGCCCGCACCGGCGAGATGCTCGATCCGGCGCTGGCGGCGGAAACGCTGGTGTGGCGGCTGTTCCACGAGCAGGCGCCGATGGCGTTCGGCGCCGTGGCGTTGCGCGACCAGTGCCGCTGTTCGCGCGGCCGCATCGACCGCATGCTGCGCTCGGTGGCGCGCGAGGAACTCGACGATCTGCGCGACGAACGCGGTTTCGTGGTCGTGGGCTGCGAGTTCTGCGCGACCAGCTACGACTACGACGACGCGGCGCTCGACGCGCTGGCGACCCGGGACGCGGCCATCGGTGCATGACCGCGTTCCGACATTTGAATGTTGACGCGGAACTGACGGACGAACCATTCTCCCCCCAACGGCCGCATAGCGGCCATCGCGGCGACGGGGAGTACGCGACATGGTCAACTGGATCGCCAGAATAGGCGAAAATCTCGGCTACAAATCGGCACCGGCCGCGACCGTCGCGCGGGCGCCCTCCGTGCCGCTAGCCGAGGAGCTGGCCGCGCTCGACACCCTCGAGATCAACCAGTCCGTCCGCATCCGCGGCGTCGTGGTGTATCGCTTGCGCAACGAGCTGGGCCGCCGGATCTACTTCTTCACCCACGGCAAGGAGTTTCCGGACTCCGGGGCGCTGCTCCGGTACCTGTCGTAGATACGGCGGCCTACCCCCGCTCGGCCCACGCCGTCATCCGGCCGAGAAACGCCTCGCAGGCGTCGATCCGGGAGCGCAGGACGAACTCGTTGGGCTGGTGGGCCTGGGCGATGTCGCCCGGTCCGCAGACCACGGTCGACACACCGGTCTTCTGGACGATGCCGGCTTCGGTGGCGCAGGCCACCACGGTCGAGAGGTTGGAGCCGCTCCAGGCACGCGCCAGCGCCTCGGCCTCGCCGCCCTCCTCGGCCGCGAAGGCCGGCACCGCGAAGCGCGACGTTGTCCGATGGCGCGCATCCCTATTTCCGCCGGTCCGATCAACGCGCGACGGCGGTAACGCCGGCTGTCGGGCGCGCCGATACCGCAGGCCCGGCCGTGAGCCGGCGCGGTCGCGGAACCCGACGCGGAGGAGCGCTGGCACACGGCGCTGGCGACCTCGGGCGACGCTCGTCCCGGCGAGATGCCCGACCCGGCGTTGCGGTTTAATCGTCCGGCGTGGCGCCGCTTCCACGACCTGGACCCGATCGTGTTCGGCGCGCTCGCGCCGCGCGACCCGTGCGGCTGCTCGCGCGGCCGCATCGACCGCGTCCGGCGGTCGATGGCGCGCGAGGAACTCGACGATCCGGGCGACGAACGCGGCCCGGTGGTCGTGGGCCGCGGGGGCCGCGCCGCCAGGTCCGATCACGGCGACATGGGGCTCGACGCCTTCACGGACCGAGACCGCGCGCGCGCAACTCGCGCACCAGATGATCGACGAAGGCGCGGACTTTCGGTGCGATCAGCCGGTTGCCGGGATAGACCGCGTAGATTCCGCTCTCGGGCGCCGGAAAGGCCGAAAGCACGCGCGTCAGTTGTCCCGCCGCGATCGCGTCGGAGACCAGCCAGTCGGGCACCGCGACAAGGCCAAGGCCAGCCAGCGCCGCGGCGCGCAGCGAATCGGAGCTGTCGACGAGAAGCTGCGGCGAGACCCGGACGGTCTCCTCGCCGATGCGCCAGCTGCCGCGCCATGCCAGCGGACTGAACCCGACGCAACGGTGGCGCGCGACGTCGCCCGGACGGACCGGCTCGCCACTCGCGGCGAGATAGCCCGGCGTGGCGACGACGACGATGCGCGAGGTGGCGATGCGGCGGACCACGAGGCTTGGCGTCGGCGCCTCGGCGATGCGGATTGCGAGATCGATGCCTTCGTCCACCAGCCTTGCCGGCTGCGCGCTCTCCGCCAGCTCGACGACGATCGACGGATAGGCACCGAGGAATCCCGGCAGGCCCGGCACCAGGTAGCGCTGCGCGAAACCTTGCGGAGCCGCGACGCGCAGCTTGCCCGACGGCGCGTCGCCGCTGGCGCGTGCCTCGGCTCGGGCCGACTCCGCGTCCTCGATCAGGCGGCGGCAGCGGGCGTAGAATGTGTTGCCTGCCTCGGTTGGGCGCACCCGCCGCGTCGTTCGATCCAGCAGGCGCACGCCGAGCCTGTCCTCGAGCGCGCGTACCGCCTCGCTGACCGACGACTTGGCGGTCCGCAGGCGCGTGGCCGCGGCGGTGAAACTGCCCGTTTCGACGACACCGACGAACGCCTCTATCCCCGCAAACGATTCCATGACGGCGATTGTTCGCGATGGCGAACGATCTGTCCAGACGCGCCGTCTCCTCGCGCGCGCGCCCGGAGCGTATCGGATGTCGGGCGCGAAGACGCGCGACAAGAGAGGACACCGACATGACCACTTCCACAGACATCAGCGTGATCGCGGGCGACGCCGGCGAGCGTCTGGACATCTTCGGCGGCCCGATGATCGTGAAGGCCGACGGCAGCGACCTGCCGATGTTCGTCGCCGAGAATCCGATCCCGCCCGGCTACATGGTGCCGCCGCACGTGCACGAGCACGACGACGAGGTGATACAGGTCCTCGAGGGCGACCTCACCCTGATGGGCGCCGAGGGCGAGTCGATCGCGCCCGCAGGCAGCACGGTCCGCCTGCCGCGCGGCTCCGTGCACGGCTTTCGCAACGACACCGACGGGATCGTCCGCCTCATGGTGATCGCCCAGCCGGGCCTCCAGTCGGCGGAGATGTTCCGGCATTTCGACCGGGCCGGCAAGGCGACCCCCGGTGGCCTGACACCGCCCGAGATCGTCGCGATCTGCGCCCAGTACGGCGTGCGGATGGGGTGACCCGGCTCAGCCGCGTTCCGCCCATTCCGTCATCCGCCCGAGAAACGCCTCGCAGGCATCGATCTGGGAGCGCAGGATGAACTCGTTGGGCTGGTGGGCCTGGGCGATGTCGCCGGGGCCGCAGACCACGGTCGAGACGCCGGTCTTCTGGAAGATGCCGGCTTCGGTGGCGTAGGCCACCACGGTCGAGAGGTTGGAACCGCTCCACGCGCGGGCCAGCGCCTCGGCCTCGCCGCCCTCCTCGGCCGCGAAGGCAGGCACGACGAAGCGCGGCGTCATGACGATATCGGCGGCGGGGTGTTTGCGGCGCATCGCCGGCAGCATCACCGCGTCGATGTGGGCCTGGACGCGGCGGCGCGCTTCGTCGCCGTCGTCGCCGGGGATCTGGCGATATTCCCAGACCAGCACGCACTCGCGGGCCAGAATGTTGCCGGCGGTGCCGCCGTGCAGGGTGCCGACATTCATCGTGCCGCACGCCGGCACATAGCCTTTCGCCGGATCGGCGGCGGCGGCGAACTCGTCCTGCAGGCGGTCGATGAAATGGATCAGGTCGCCGGCGAAATGGATGGCGCTGACGCCGAGATGGGTCATCGAGGAATGCGCCTCGAAGCCGGTGAACACGACCTGGTAGCTGTTCTGGCCCTTGTGACCCTTCACGGTGCCCATCATGGTCGGCTCGCCGATCACGATGGCGCGCGGTTTCGGTACGTCGCCCATCAGCCGCTCGGCCAGCGAATGGGCACCCAGGCAGCCGATCTCCTCGTCGTAGCTCAGCGCGAAATGGACCGGCGTTTTCAGGCGCGCGGCCTTGAAGCGCGGCACCATCGCGAGTGCGGTCGCCACGAACCCCTTCATGTCGCAGGAGCCGCGGCCATACAGCTTTCCGGCCTTCTCCGTCAGCGTCCAGGGATCGGTGTCCCAGGGCTGGCCCTCGACCGGCACCACGTCGGTGTGACCCGACAGCACGACGCCGCCCTCGACCATCGGCCCGATCGTGGCGTAGAGGCTCGCCTTGCTGCCGTCGGCGTTGGGCACGAGCGTCGCGGCGACATCGTGGGCGTCGAAATAGTCTTTCACCCAGTCGATCAGGACCCGGTTGGATTTCGCCGAGGTGGTGTCGAACGACACCAGCTTCGCCAGCATCTCGACAGGCGTGAAAACAGGCGCGGTCATGCGGTTCCCTGGATTGCGGGTCCGGAGCGTGTCAACGCGTCTCGGCCCATTCGACCATGCGGCGCATGAAGGTCTCGCACGCCGTTGTCTGCGACTTGACGATAAACTCGTTGGGCTGGTGGGCCTGGGCGATGTCGCCGGGGCCGCACACGACGGTCGGCACGCCGAGCACGTTGTTGAAGATGCCCGCTTCGGTGCCGTAGGACACGCTGCCGACGGTGTTGGAGCCCGACCACGCGCGGGCCAGCGCCTTGGCCGGCTCGTTGCCTTGGGCCGAGAAAGCCGGCGTCAGCGACCGGACCTCGGTGACGATATCGGCGTCGGCGTGGCGGCGACGCATCGCCGGTCGCAGCTGGTTGTCGACATAGTCCTGGACGCGGCGCTCGATCTCGGTCGGATCGTCGGTCGGCAGCACGCGCGAGATCCACAGCAGCTTGCAGTGGCGCGCGAGGATATTGCCCGCGGTGCCACCCTCGACCGTGCCGACATTGATGGTCGACATGCGCGGCTCGAACTCGCCGCCCGGCGGCGTGCGGGCTTCCAGCTCGTCGCCAAGCTCGTTGATGAAATGGATGAACTCGCCGGCGAAATGGACGGCGCTGACGCCGAGATGCGTCATCGAGGACTGCGCCTCGAAGCCGGTGAAGGTCGTGTAGTAGGCGCGCGCGCCCTTGTGGGCGTGCACGACGGTCATCATCGTGGGCTCGCCGATCACCACGAGATGCGGTTTCGGCACGTCGCCGCGCAACCGCCCCGCCAGCGAGTGGGCGCCGAGACAGCCGACTTCCTCGTCGTAGCTGAGCGCGAAATGAATCGGCACCTTCAGCTTCGCCCGCTTGAAATGCGGCACCATCGACAGGCCGATGGCCGAGAAGGTCTTCATGTCGCAGGTGCCGCGACCGAACCAGCGGTCGCCGCCGTCGGTCAGGGTCCACGGATCGGTCGTCCACGGCTGGCCATCGACCGGCACCACGTCGGTGTGGCCCGACAGCACGACGCCGCCCTCGACCATCGGACCGACGGTCGCGAAGAGATTGGCCTTGGTGCCGTCCTCGTTGGGGATCAGCGTCGAGTCGATGCCGTGACCCGCCAGATAGTCCCGCACGTAGTGGATCAGGGCGAGATTGGAATCCCGCGACGTGGTGTCGAAGGCGATCAGTCGTCGCAACATTTCCACGGGGTCGACGATCTCGCCTGCCATCACTCTACTCCATCACTCGTCGTCGCGTTCAGGCGTAGCCGCCCGCACCCTTGCCGATCATGGCGAGGAATTCCTTGCGTATGGAGTCATTCTCGCGGAACGCCCCCAGCATGCGGCTGGTCACCATCGTCACCCCCGGTTTGCGGATGCCGCGGGTGGTCATGCACTGGTGCGCCGCCTCGATCACGACCGCGACGCCGCGCGGCTCCAGCACTTCCTGGATGCAGTTGGCGATCTGGGCCGTCATCTTTTCCTGGATCTGCAGGCGTTTGGCATAGGTTTCCACGACCCGCGCCAGCTTGCTGATGCCCACGACCCGGGTGGCCGGCAGGTAGCCGACATGGGCCTTGCCGATGATCGGCACGATATGGTGCTCGCAGTATGATTCGAGGCGGATGTCGCGCAGCACGACCATCTCGTCGTAGCCGTCGGTTTCCTCGAAGGTGCGCGCCAGCATTTCGCGCGGATCGTCGTCGTAGCCGGCGAAGAACTCCTCGTAGGACCGCACCACGCGGTCGGGCGTGCCCACGAGGCCTTCGCGGGCCGGATCGTCTCCGGCCCAGCGGATCAGGGTGCGAACCGCTTCCTCGGCTTGGGCGCGCGAGGGCCGCCCTTCGGACAGCTCGGCGATCGCGGTCTCGGTTTCGGGTTTGACGATCATGTTCATGGGGACCCCCTTGTCCGGCCGGTCAGTTGATCGACCGCGGCGCCTGCGGACTGTCGAGCGAGAACGCCGGAATGCGCACGTCGAAGCGCTCCCCGGAGTCCGGTGCCGTAATCTGGTACGTGCCGGCCATGAAACCGGACGACGTGTCGAGCGGACAGCCACTGGTGTATTCGAAGAACTTTCCCGGCTCGATGGTCGGCGTCTTGCCGATCACGCCGGGCCCGCGCACCTCCTCGAGCTTGCCGCGCGCGTTGGTGATCTTCCAGTGACGGGCCAGCAGCTGCACGGGCCCGGCACCCTGGTTCTCGATCCGCACCGTATAGGCCCAGAACCAGCGTCCGGACTCGGGTTCGGACTGGTCCTCGAGATAGGCCGGTCGCACGCTGACGACGATCGATCGGGTTTCGGCGGAATACATCGGTCCTCGACGGTTGCGGTCGCGACCGGAAGCGGCGCGCGGATTGAAGCCAAGTCTACGCCGCTGCGTCGAGCGAAGCCAGACGAGGGCTAGTCGGCGAAACGACACGCCGCGCAATAGGTAGTGCGATACGACGTGCCGTCAAGACCCTAGACGTTGCCGCGCGCCTCACATCGCGAAAATCAGACACGTGGTGGTGCCATGCGCCAGCAACCTGCCTTGCGCGTCGACAATCCGGCCCTCGGCGGTGGCGATGCGGCTGCCGACGTTGATCGTCTTGCCTTCCGCGCGCACGATGCCCGTGCGCTCGGTCATGGCGCGCACGAAGTTCACCTTGATCTCGACGCTGGTGTAGATCTGGCCGGCCGCCAAGGTGGAATGCACGGCGCAGCCCATGCAGGAGTCGAGAAGGGTCGCGGCGTAACCACCATGCACGGTGCCCAGCGGATTTTAGTGATCGGGGCCCGGCATGCCCTCGAACACGACGCGGCCGAACTCCGCCTCGACGAGATCGCCCTGCAGGAACTTGCCGATCGGCGGCGAGGGAAAGCGCCGGTCGCGCCAGCCCTGGAGCAGCTCGAGTCCGGTCATCGGTCGGATGACCTCGGGGGTCAACAGGCCATGGCGGGGCGAGGATTCGGACGACATGGGGGCTCCGGAAGCGATGGACGATTTCGCTGCCTATACAGATCGCTGTTCCGCGACACCATCGCGTCCTCTACGTTCGGACGGTGTTTCACGGAGATCGCGCCGCCCCATGAGCGATGCCGCCCAGGATGATCGATCCAGCCCGTCGTCGAACGGCTGCACCCTGTTCCGACTGCGCCGCGCGACGCGGCGCGTGACGCAGATCTACGACCGCCATCTGGCGCCGGCCGGCCTGCGCGTTACCCAGTGGTCGCTGCTGGCGACGCTCAACGCCTTGCCGCCCAGCCCGCTGGGCGCCATCGCAGAGGCGATGGGGATGGACCGCACGACGCTCAGCCGCAACATGCTGCCGCTGCAACGCGCCGGTTACGTCGAGACCCGGATCGGCAAGGACCGGCGGCTGAAGACCCTGACGCTTACCGCCGATGGCCACGCGCTGGTGCGCCGTGCCTTCCCGCTGTGGCGGGACGCCGAACGGCAGTTGCGCGCTACCCTGGGGCCATCGACGACGGAAAGGCTGCGCGACGCGCTCGACGAGTCGATGCGCGCCATCGCCAACGCAGGAGCGACATCGTGAGCGGCACCGATCCCGGCATTTCCTCGGGTCTGACGGCGGACGGCCGCGACGTCTCTGGCCTCCACCGTTTCATGCGCGACCATGTCGAGGGCTTCGCCGGCACCATCGACCGGGTCGAGCGGCTGAACGGCGGCACCTCGAATCCGACCTATCTCGTGGGCGTCGGCGAGCGGCGCTACACGCTGCGCCGCAAGCCCTACGGCAAGCTGCTGCCCTCGGCCCACCAGGTCGACCGCGAGTTCCGGGTGATCGCCGCGCTGAACCAGACCGACGTCCCGGTACCGCGGGCGCTCGCGATGTGCCGGGACGCCGACGTGATCGGCACCGATTTCTACATCATGGAGTTCGTCGACGGCCGGATCCTCTGGGATCAGTCGCTTCCGGGCATGGCGCCGTCCGCCCGCGCCGGCATCTGGGACGAACTCAACCGCGGCATGGCAGCGCTGCACGCGGTCGACCCCGTCGCCGTCGGGTTGGCCGACTTCGCGCGCCCCGGCAACTACATGACGCGCCAGATCGACCGCTGGTCCAGGCAGTATCAGGCGTCGAAGACCGACGAGATTCCCGAAATGGACCGGTTGATGGCGTGGCTGCCGGCCCACACGCCCGAGTCCACGCGTACCACCATCGTCCACGGCGACTACCGTCTCGA
>CAMDVZ010000154.1 GCA_945878895.1 Caenispirillum bisanense
GCGCGGGGGTACCCGTGGCTCGCGGGGACATGTCGCGGCGGGCCACCACGAGGTCGACAGGCAACCAGCGATGCCCACGGGAGGCGCCAGGGAAAACACGAAAACACCGAATGACCCCACACCCCATCTTACGGTTGCTTCCCCCGCCGGTGGTGGGGAAGGTATGATTCGTGAGCTGTTTCAATAGCTTCTGGCCTGTACGGCCTGCCGGGTCGCAGACTCATACCTTCCCTCGCGTCAGCGGGGGAAGGTGGCCGAAGGCCGGATGGGGGTGTGCTCGTCGCGGTCGCGGACGTCGAGAATGGAAGGGATGGCGCTGCGCGCGGTCGTGTCGGCGACGGGGTCGGGTTGTCGACATCGTGCTTGTTGCGCCGCCCACCCCCATCCGCCCTTCGGGCACCTTCCCCCGCCGGTGGCGAGGGAAGGTATGATTCGTGAGCTATTTCAACGCGTTGAGGTAACTTCGGCGCCGCCCCCTACTTCAGCAGCCGCAGGATATCCGACCGGTCGTCGGTCCACAGCGGCCAGTCGGGTTTGGGGGCGATCGGTTTGGCGAGCTCGGCGATCAGCGGCGTTTGCAGCGGTTTGGCGGTGCGGGCGAGCAGCACCCAGTCGCTGACGATGTAGCCGTCCTTGTCGAGGTCGCGGATGAAGACGGAATGCAGCTTGAGGCGCTCGGCGGCGCGTTCGATCAGGGGGGGCAGATCGAAGAACTTGTTGCTGACATGGATCGCCAACACACCATCTTGTGTCAGGTGGTTGAGGTAAATACCAACCGCCTCGATGGTGAGCAGGTGCAGCGGGATGGCGTCGCCGCTGAAGGCGTCGATCGCCAGCACGTCGAATTTCTGCGGCGATTCCTTCGCCAGCGACAGCCGGGCGTCGCCCATCACGATGTCGATGCTGGCTTTGGACAGCGCCAGGAAGGAGAAATCGCGGGCCGCGACTTTCACGACCAGCGGGTCGATGTCGTAGAAGCGGATGACGTCGCCGGGCCGGCCGTGGGCGGCCATGACGCCGCTGCCGAGGCCAACGACGCCGATCCGGCGCGGACCGAGCGGCAGCGAGCGGACGGCGCGGCCGACGGCGGATTCATCGCGATAATAGCCGGTGGCCTGCAGGCGGCGGTTCTCGGCCATCATCTGGAAACCGTGCAGGATCGCGCCGTTGGAGAGGGATCGCGCGTGGTCGGGCGTGCCGACACCGGTGTCGCTGGTGCGCAGGACGCCGTAGAAGCCGCGCTGGATGGAGTGCATGCCGAAGCTCTGGTTCTCGAAGCGCTCGATCATGGCATAAATGCCGGTGCCGAAGGCGACCAGGGCGCCGGCGAGGCCGGCCAGTCGCATCCAGTTGCGCGGCAGGGCGAGTGCGGCCAGCGCCAGCGGGCTGACGCAGGCCGCCAGCACGATGGGCAGGTCGTAGAGGTCGCTCAGCAGCATCGGCGCCAGCAGGCCCACGCAGAGGCCGCCCAGCGCGCCGCCGATCGCCATCGAGAGGTAGTAGCGGCCGAGCTTGTCGGGCGGCGGTTTGCGGCCGGCCAGCTCGCCGTGGCAAAAAAGACACACGATCAGCAGGCCGGTGCCGAAGATCGCCAGGCTGGCCTTGAGGCGGAAGGCCAGGCCATCGATCGTCAACCCATAGGCCATGCCGCTGGCCGCCAATACCGCCGCTGGTAGCCACAGCGCCCGCATGTAGGGCAGCCTTCCGTCGAACCACAGCACGAAGGTCAGCAGATAGATCGCCAGCGGCGGGATCCACAGCAGCGGCACGGGCGCCACGTCGCGCGTGATATGTTCAGTGACCGCGATCAGCAGGGCCGACGGCACCGCCGACAGGATAATCCACGCCGGCATGCTCGCGGCACCGCTATCGTGCTGTTCCGGCTCGCTTTTCTCCGCCGCCAACACCCCTTCCAGCATGCTCTTTGCCGGCACCGCCGCGCCGATCCGCCACGCCAGCACCGCCATGACGATCGCGAATCCGCCATAGGCCACCGACCAGATCAAGGTCTGCGCTTTCAATCCCACCAGCGGCTCGACCACGAAGGGATAGGCCACCAGCGCCGCCAGCGACGCCGCGTTCGACAGCGCGAACAATCTCCAGGGTGGCTGCCCCGAGCGCGCCAGCCAGCTCTGCACCAGCGGACTGGTCGACGCCAACAGCGCGTAGGGCGCCCCGATCCCCAACGCCAGCCCGAGCAGGATCCCCACCGCCGGCGGCAAGTCAGCCAGCACCGACTCGCCCGCCACGCCAAGCGGCAGCGCGATCAGACTGGCCGCCAGCAACCCGACATGCACCATCCGTTGCGTCCGCCACGACAGCCGCGCCGCGGCGAAAGCAGCCCACGCGTAACCGCCCAGCAGCGCGACCTGGAAGAAGACGAGACAGGCGCTCCAGACCGCGGCACCACCGCCTAATCGCGGCGTGATCAGCCGGCCGGCGATCGGTTGCACGAGGAACAGCAACGGCGCGGCGAGGAAAACCGCGACGGCGGCGAGGGGACGGGTCATGCGCGACACCCTATGACGACAGCTCGAACATCAGCAACAGCGTGCGTTGCAAGGGGCTGAAATTGTCGTCCGAGAGCAGCCACAGCAGGGTCTCGCCGCGCGCACCCCGGCCCGTCGCGACGGCCTCGAAATTGTCGACCGCGTTGGGCGAGGCCAGCCGCGCCAACTCCTCCCCGACGACCGTGGCGCCCGCCACAACCTGGTCGGCTCGCAGCCGGACCACCCGGATCCGCACCCCCTGCAAAAGACCATAGGCCCGCTCCAGCACGACGAAACCGCCGCCAGGCAAGGTCGCGATCGCGGTCGGCCTGAACCCGCCGGTCGCTGGTACGTAGCGAAACGTCGCCCAGTCGCGCGCGCCGGCGTCCGTCCATCGACCCGTCCAGCCGACCACGGTGCCCGGCGCGTCCGACAGTTCCTCGCCGATCAGCACCAGCTTGCCGTCGGCCGTGGGGACCATGGCCTCCAGTCCGCCGTTGGACGGTGCCCGCTCGAGTCCCGGTGGCGGCGTAACCGGCATCGGAACGCCCGCGAGCCCGCCACCCGCGGGCTCCTCGCCGGACGGATAGCGCAGGATGCGATGGCGTTGCTCGAAGCCGACCAGCCACGATCCATCGGGCAAACGAGCCAGACTCTCGGCGTCGTCGTCGCGCTTGGCGCGCAGCGGTTTGCCGTCCTCGCCGCGCAGTGCTCCAAGGCGACCGTCGCCGATTCCCGACAGGTGCCCGCGCGAATCGTAGCGCAACGACGCCGTCAACCAGGCGCCCTGGTCGGATATTGCCCACAGTCTTTTGCCGTCCTCGCTGGCCCGCAGCGCCGACCAGCCGCCAAACCCCGGCGCCTCGCGCGCGCTCAACGCGAGCCCGCCGCGCCAGCGCAGCCGGCCGATGGTCGTGGTCTCGGCGTCGGCATGGTCCATCGGCACCGGTTCGGCGCGGATCGAGATCGCGAGGGAGGTGGGAACAGGTTGGGCGCGCGCCGCCGTCGCGACCAGGCCCAGTATCGCGGCGGCGAAGGCGACGGCCGCCCATGCCGGCGTAGGCGCGCGGACCCGCGCCGCCGCGAAGATGGCGATATTCGTCATGGCGCGAGTGTGGCATGGCGGAGCCGGCCGTCGATGGCGTAAAATGCCGCCATGGACAATCGTTCGAACCGGTCGCGACGCGGCGTGCTGGCTAGCCTGATGGCGGCGGTCGCCCTGCCCGCGTCCGCCCAACGCCCACCCTCGCTTGGGACGACCGAGGCGGTTTCGATCAGCCTGGCGGAGTTCGGCGTTTCCAGCGGCCGGCTGGCGCTCCCGTTGAAAATTCCGGCGCCGGGCATCTTGATCGTCCACGACGGCTTCGGCGCCACCGCCGAGATGCAGCGGCTGGCGCAGCTGATGGCGTTCGAAGGTTTTCCCACCGTCGCCATCGATCTGTTCAGGGGCAAGACCGCGACCAGCGACGCGGAAGCCGCCCAACTCGCCCGCACCGCGCTCGATGCCGTCGCGGCGCGGCGCCTGATCGCGATGTGGGCGGACTGGCTGCGGTCGCGGCCCTATTGCGACCGTCGCATGGCCGCCGTGGCGTTCGGTCCCTCCGCACCGTGGCTGATGGGTGCCGGACTCGATACCTCCATCACGCCGATGGTCTACTACTACGGGCGGGTCGTGCCGACCGAGGACGAGCTGCGCCGGCTGCCGACTCGCGCCCTGGCGCATTTCGCCGACCGCGACAAGATCGCTTCGCCCGCGGTGCGCGCCGATTTCGAGCGGCGCATGACGCGCGGCGGCAAGTTCGTCACGATCCACGGCTATTCCGGCGGCGCCGGTTTCGCCAATCCGCTGTCCAAAGCCTACGACAAGGCCGACGCCGCGCTCGCCTGGATACGCACCACCATGCACCTGCGCGAGACGCTGGGCGTAAGGCTCTAGACGCCCCACGAACCACGAGGAGAACCACGCGATGCCCGCACGCACCGGCGCGCAACTGCTGAGCGGCCTGAAGGACGATCGCGAGATCTGGGTCGGCGAGGAGCGCGTGCGCGACGTCGCCACGCACCCTGCCTTCGAAGGCGCCGCGAAGGGGCTGGCGGCGGTGTTCGATCTCCAGCACGAGGCAGCCGCCGATTGCCTGTTTCCCGATCCGGAGACCGGCGAGCCGATCAACGTCAGCCACATGGCGCCACGCTCGCGCGCCGACATCGCCCATCGTCACCGCGGCCTGCGGCGCATAGCCGAGCACACCGTGGGGGTGATGGGCCGCACGCCCGACTACATGAACGTCACCTACGCCGGCTTCGCCGCCTGCATTCACGAGTGGGCCGAGCACGGCAACGAGGCGGGCGCCGCGCGTCTGGTCGAGTACCAGAAGTTCCTGCGGCGGCGCGACATCTGCCTCACCCATACCTTGATCCATCCGACCAACGACAAGTCGAAGGGCGAGCTGCCCAGGCTCGACGACGACGTGATCCTGCGCAAGGTCGGCGAGACCGCGCACGGCATCGTGGTGCGCGGCGCGCGCATCCTCGCCACCCTGGCGCCGTTCGCCGACGAACTGGCGGTCTATCCGGGTCGGCCATTGCCGGAGGACGGAGCCCCCTTCGCGCTGTCGTTCTGCATTCCGATGGCGACGCCCGGTTTGCGTTTCATCTGCCGCGACAGCTTCGCCGGATCGCGCAACCGCTTCGATCATCCGCTGTCGTCCCGCTTCGACGAACAGGACGCCTTCGTGATTTTCGACGACGTCGAGGTGCCGCGCGATCGCGTTTTCATCGACGGCGACGTCAAGACCTACAACACGGTCATGACCCGCAGCTGGCATCCCAACGTGATGCAGCAGACCATGGTGCGTGCCCAGACCAAGCTCGAGTTCGCGTGGGGAATGGCCGCGGCGATGGCCGATTCGATCGGCGACGCCTCGCCGGCGACGCAGCAGATGCTGGGCGAGATGTGGAGCTATTCCAGACTGGCCGAGGCGGCGATCCAGGCCGCCGAGGCCAATCCCGGCGAATGGGGCAACGGGACGCTGTTTCCCGACGGCGAGCCATTGTGGGCGCTGCGCGCCAGCGTCCCGTTCTGGATGCCGAAGGTCAACGAGTTCATCAAGCTGATCGGCTCGCACAATCTGCTGGCGACGCCGACCTGGCACATGATGCAGGACCAGCGCCTGCGCCCCTTGATCGACCGCTATCTGCGCGGCGCGAAGGGGTTCGACGCGGAGCGGCGGGTGCGCCTGTTTCGTCTGGCGTGGGACTACGCCGGCAGCGCGCTGGGCACCCGTGGCGAGCTCTACGAGCGCTTCTACCTCACGTCGGGCGCGCGCAACCAGCAGCGCGCCCACCAGAACGCCCCGCGCGATCGCGCCCGGGCGATGGTCGACCGGTTCCTGAACGAACCGGTCGACTGAGTTTCACCACAAGCGCAGCGCCAGAACCAGGGCGGCGAACTCGTCGGTCCAGACGCCCATCGAGGGTGCCGGCGCGACCCGGTCGGAGGCGGTCGCGATCCGCGGATGGGCGAGCGGGGCGTCCTCGCGCGCCAGCAGGACCCACTCGCTGGACGCGATGCCGGTGACGGGGTCGCGATCGAACACACGAACCATCCCGACGCCGCGCTTGTCGGCGAGATTGCGGATCACCGGTGGCAGGACGAGGAAACGGTTGCTGACGTGAATCGCTAGTATGCCGCCGGGCGCGAGGTGGCGCAGATAGATATCGAGCGCCTGCAGCGTCAACAGATGGACGGGAATGGCGTCGCCGGTGAAGGCGTCGACCACCAGCACGTCGAAGCGTTGCGATGGCTCGCGTTCCAGTTTGAGACGGGCGTCGCCGAGAACCATTTCGATGGCGGCGGCGGAGTCCTTCAGGAAGCTGAAGTCGCGATTGGCCATGTCGATGACGGCCTGTTTGATCTCGTAGATGCGGTAGGTGTCGCCGGCCCGGCCGTAGGCGACGAGCGCGCCGGCTCCGAGACCGATTACCGCCACGCGGGAAGGGCCGCGTTCGGCCATCGCGGCGATGGCGCGCGCGCCGCCAGCCTCGGGGCGGTAGTAGCCGACCGTCTCGCGCCGGCGCGACGGGTCGACGTACTGCCGGCCGTGCACGATGGCGCCGTGCACGATCTGGCGTTCGCGGTCGCGGCCTTCGCCGCTCTCCGTCAGGCGTAGCACGCCGTAGAAATTGCGTACCGACACCAGCGACTTGGCGCTCGCGGCCTGGAATTGCAGGATCGCCACCGCGAGCGGCGCGCCGAACGCGACGATCTTCCACGCCGTGCTCGCGCCGCGCTCGCCGCGCAGCAGGACGAGCACGACGCCGATCAGCACCGCCAGCGCCAGGTCGAGCTCGAAATAGTCCGGCAGCAGCAGCGGGGCAGCCACCCCCACCATCAGCGCGCCGAGCGCGCCGCCCAGCGCGATGGTGAGATAGAAGCCGGTCAGATGGCGCGGCGCGCGGGCCGGCGCGCCACGAGCTGTCTGTGGCAGACCATGCACGCGACGAACAGCAGCGCGCCGCCGATCGCGACCTGCGCCGGCAGGCTGTACTTCAGCGCCGGCACGATGCGGGCGACCGTGAAGATCACGATCAGGGCGGCGAAGGCGCCGGCATAGAGCTTCGGCTTGTAGATGCCGTCGCGCTCGAAACAGAGGATGAAGGTGACGAGATAGATCGCCAGCGGCACGACCCAAAGCAACGGCACCGAGGCGACGTCCTGGGTCAGATGGTTGCTGATGCCCATCAGCACGATCGAGCCCAGCGCGGCGAGGCCGGTCCAGCCGGCGTAGTCGGCGAGGGAGGGCGCGGGGCCATCGTCGCTGGCCACCGGCGCCGTCGCCGTCGCCGGTGTCGCCGTCGCGAGCTGGCTGTCGCGCCAGACCGCGACCACGATCACCAGCGCGAAGGCGGCGTAGCCGATCGACCAGGCCCAGACCTGCGTGGCGGTGGTGAACCACGGCTCGATCAGCACGGGGTAGCCCAGTAGGGCCAGCAGCGACGCGAGGTTGGACAGCGCGAAGAGGCGGTAGGGGCTGGCAGCCGGAAACCGGCGGGCGAACAGCGCCTGCGTCAGCGGTCCATTGGCGGAGAGCAGAACGAACGGCAGGCCGATCGTGGCGGCGAGGAAGCCCAGGATACGCGGCAGCGGGTTTTCCTCGCCGGTCGGCTTCCACGATGGATCGGCCATGATCGGCAGCCACAGCAGGCTGGCGGCCAGCGCCACGACGTGGACGGCAAGCCGCGCGCGCGGGCTCAGCCGGCGGATCGCGACATCGGCGTAGGCGTAGCCCGCCAGCAGGGCGAACTGGAAGAACAGCAGGCAGGTGGTCCACACCGAGGAGGCGCCGCCGAACCACGGCAGCATCTGGCGCGCCACCAGCGGCTGGACGAGGAACAGCAGAAACGAGCCGAGGAAAATCGTCGCGGCGTAAAGCGGCATGATGGGCCGTCTCTGTCTTTGGGATCGCGTCGTTGCGCGAACCGGGAGGGGATGGCGATTCTAGACGGGTTCCCGCGCCGGTGGAACCCGCTCTATGATCCCCCGCGCGAGCGCGCGGCCGGGTCCGCATCGCGGGAGATTGCGATCATGCTGGGACATCTGTCGTTCGGCGTCGAGGATCTGGAGCGCGCCACGGCGTTCTACGACGCGGCCATGGCGCCGCTCGGTTTCGTGCGCTTATGGGCGAGCGAAAAGGCGGCCGGATACGGGCTGCCCGGCAAGGGCGACAAGCTGGCGCTGTTCGCGCGACCGGGACAAGTCGTGGCGCCCGGCGCGGGTTTCCATCTGGCGTTCGACGCGCCCGATCGCGCGGCGGTAGATGCGTTCCACGCCGCGGCGCTGGGTCATGGCGGGACGGACCACGGGCCGCCGGGCCTGCGCCCGCGCTACAGCCCCAGCTACTACGCGGCGTTCGTGGCCGATCCGGATGGTCACAAGCTGGAGGCCTTACACCAGTAGCGCGACCGCGAGGTCGTCTATCGCTTCGAGCCGGCCATGGCGGCGGCGATCTTGCGGCCGGCGTGGCGGCTGGCGCCGGCGCGCGCCTCGTCCTTCTTCTCGTCGAACAGCGAGGCCAGCTGCTCCATCATCGTGCCGCCGAGCTGGTCGGCGTCGACGATGGTGACGGCGCGGCGGTAGTAGCGCGTGACGTCGTGGCCGATGCCGATGGCGATCAGCTCGACCGGCGAGCGCTGCTCGATCCAGTCGATCACGTCGCGCAGATGGCGCTCGAGATAGTTGCCGGGATTGACCGAGAGCGTCGAGTCGTCGACCGGCGCGCCGTCGGAGATCACCATCAGGATCTTGCGTTCCTCGGTGCGCGGAATCAGCCGGTTGTGCGCCCACAGCAGCGCCTCGCCGTCGATGTTCTCCTTGAGGATGCCCTCGCGCAGCATCAGGCCGAGATTCTTGCGGGCGCGCCGCCACGGCGCGTCGGCGTTCTTGTAGACGATGTGGCGCAAATCGTTGAGGCGGCCCGGATTGGCGGGCTTGCCGGCCGACAGCCACTGCTCGCGGCTCTGGCCGCCCTTCCACGCGCGCGTCGTGAAGCCGAGAATCTCGACCTTGACGCCGCAGCGCTCGAGCGTGCGGGCGAGGATGTCGGCGCTCATGGCCGCCACCGTGATCGGCCGCCCGCGCATCGAGCCTGAATTGTCGATCAGCAGCGACACCACGGTGTCGCGGAAATTGGTGTCCTTTTCCTTCTTGAAGGACAGCGAATGCATCGGGTTGGCGACGATGCGGGCGAGACGCGCGGCATCGAGCGTGCCCTCGTCGAGGTCGAACTCCCACGAGCGGTTCTGCTGCGCCATCAGGCGGCGCTGCAGGCGGTTGGCGAGTTTGCCGATCACGCCCTGGAGATGCGCGAGCTGCTGGTCGAGATGGTTGCGCAGGCGGCCCAGTTCCTCGGCGTCGCAGAGCTGGTCGGCATCGACGATCTCGTCGAACTTGACCGTGTAGGCATGATACTGCTGGCCCAGCGGCTCGTTGGAGAGCGCACCCGGCGGCAGCCACGGACGCTCGGCGCGGCCCGGCTCCTCCTCGTCGCCCGAGCCCATCTGCATCTCGGTCTGGGCCTGGTCGGCGGCGGTCTCGGAGGCGTCTTCCTGCTCGGAGGCGTCCTCGGTTTCCTCGCCCTGGGCGCCGTAGCCCTGGGTCTCGCTGGAATCGCTGTTGTCGTCGCCGGTCTCGTTCGATTGACCGTCGGCGTTCTCCTGGTCCTGCGAGTCCTCGTTGTCGTCGTCCTGCAGGTCGGCCGATTCGTCGCCGAGCTTGAGGTCGCGGATGAGCTGGCGCGCGGCCCGGGCGAAGGCTTCCTGGTTGCCGAGCGCTTCCTTCAGCTTCTGGAAGTCGCGTCCGGCCGCCGATTCGATGTCGGCGCGCCACAGGTCGACCATCGCCTTGGCCGATTCGGGCGGCTGGGCGCCCAGGAGCTGCTCTCGGGCGATCAGGCTGATCACGTCGGCGATCGGCGCATCGTCCTTGGATTTGATGCGGGCATGGCCGCGCTGATCGGAGCGCTGGCGCCACAGCGCCGAGAGATTGTCGGCGACGCCGGTCATGCGGCGGGCCCCCAGGGCCTCGACGCGGACCTGCTCGACCGCCTCGAAGATCGCGCGCGCCGTCTCGCCGCGCGGCAC